>NZ_JBHMAU010000070.1:0-43498 GCF_042429315.1 Brevibacterium otitidis
CGGTCGGCCATACCGTCGCTGCCGCCGACCCAGTCAGCGAAGGCGTCGCTCACATCCGCGTCGCAATCACATCGCCTGGGTAACTACAGTTGTGGAAGTCAGGTCTGAAGGTTCACGCGCTGTTTTATCGAGGCGTGCATAGCCAGGGTGAGGTTGCCCGCCGAATACTCCTCTGCCGCCTCATTGAGGCGCTTGCGCAGAGCGTCCATCTGTTCCTCGACCTGACGCACTGTCGCCATCCAGTCATTGTCCGGCTCTCCGATCACAGCCAGGTGTTCTGACATCGGCAGCCACCCCAGTAATGCGCCAACCACACAGGCATCGGTGGGACGGGTCAGTTACTGTGTCGCGGGCTTCGGCATCGATGACGCCCGCGACCCCGTGCTCGTGTCGGACACAGCGGCGCAGCAACCAATGACGGTCAGGCAGGAGGATCCGGCAAGAAGGCCGAGAGGTTTCCGAGAAGGAGCGGGCAAGGATCTTCGCCCAAGCCAACCTAGTCTTCGCACGTGTCTCGGTGATCCTCCGGCTGAACCGGGCACCAGACGCTGATATAACGCGATTGAAATATTCGTCGCAATGCGGACCGTGGTCGATTACCGCAATGCCGAGCGACGGCTGCCCCAGATAGAGGAATGAATGTGATGCTCGTGAAGCTGTCCGACCTGGAGGGCCACAGCGAGACCGTCCGTATGCGCCGGGAGGACGATCCCGAGTACGCAGCTGAAGCCGACCGGCTCGCGACGCAGGGCCGGTGAGCAGGCTGACTGCTCACCGGCCCCCGTGTGCATGCCGTGTCGCTGTGTTCAGATCCGGCCGGCGGAGAAGGTATCGCACGCGGCAGGATCGCCGTACTCATATCCGCGCATGAACCAGGTCTCGCGCTGTTCGGAGGATCCGTGTGTGAAGTTCTCCGGTGTCACCCGGCCCTGCGCTTTCTCCTGGATCCGGTCATCGCCGACCGCCTCGGCAGCCGAGACCGCCGAGCGGATGTCCGAGGACGTCAGCGGCTGCAGGTACGGTTCACCGGTCCCGGCGTCCTTCGTCTTCGAGGCGTTCGACGCCCACACCCCGGCATAGCAGTCGGCCTGCAGCTCCAGGCGCACCGCTGAGGACTGCGGGCCGGTGTCACCGTGCTGGGCGCGGTTGATGGCGCCGGTCAGGCGCTGGACATGGTGGCCGAACTCGTGGACGATGACATACTCCTCGGCCAGTGGACCCTGGCCGGCGCCGTACTGACTGCGCAGCTGGTCGAAGAACCCGACGTCGAAGTAGGCCGTCTCGTCGGCCGGGCAGTAGAAGGGACCCATCGCCGAACTTGCCGCCCCGCAGCCGGTCTGCCACGAACCAGACGTCAGCACCACCTCGGGCCGGTGATACCGCACCCCGAGCCGGGAGGCGCCACCGCCCCAATAGGCGTTGAGCGAGTTCACGGTGCCCACGACCCGGCACTCGATGTTGCGGTTGGCGTCCTCACCGGTCTGGCACTGCTCGGCCAGCGACTGGCCGCTGTCCTGCTCACCGACCTGGGAGTAGTCGTAGCTTGAGCTCTCGCCGAGGCCCTGGTTGATGAACCCGGGGCCGAAGAGGATGACGCCGAGGATGAGCACGGCGATCGAGCCGATGCCCCCCGCCGACCTTGATGGGACCGCCCATCCTGCCGCCGGACCGGCGGGAGACCTGGGAGGTGTCGAGCTGACTGCCGGGATTGAATGTCATGGCAGTAGCATAGTGTGGGCACGGCGCCGGGAACGGGCGTTCACCGGACCTCACCAGCGTTTTCGGAAGGACACAGATTTCGTGACGATCACTGTCGCCGTCGACGGTTCTGCCCTCGGCAATCCAGGGCCCGCCGGCTGGGCCTGGTACATCGACGACGACTGCTGGGATGCCGGCGGCTGGATGCAGGCGACAAACAACCGCGGTGAGTTGCAGGCCGTCATCGAGATCCTCCACGCCACGGCGGAGGACGCGACACCGCTGCACATCCTGTGCGACAGCCAGTACGTCATCAACTCGGTGACGAAATGGATGCCGAACTGGAAGCGCCGCGGCTGGAAGAAGGCCGACGGCAGGGACGTTCAGAACCGCGATCTGATGGAAGCCCTCGATGCTGCGTTGGCCGGGCGCAGTGTCGAATTCGAATGGGTGAAGGGCCACAGCAGCCACGCCCTCAACGATGCTGCCGATGAGCGCGCCCGCGCCGCCGCCGGTGCCTTCAAGGACGGCACCGCAGTGCCGAGCGGCCCCGGGTTCACGTGCGGGGGCGGCACGACGAGCGAGGGAGAGACTCAGGGTTCCGCAACTCAAGCGGATTCCACGCCCGCCGTGCAGGTGTCGTGCCTACTCGAACGTGAGCTCGCCGATAGCATTGTCAGCCGCGCACACGCAGCCGGACGCACCCCGCAGCAGGAGCTCGCCAGGCTCATCCGCCTCGGCGCCGGCGCCGCCTATGGAGCTGATGTCTGATGATCTCTGTCCATGACCTCGAGGTGATGGTCGGCGCCCGGACGCTCATGAGCGAGGTGTCCTTCCGCGTCGACAAGGGCGAGCGCGTCGGTCTCGTCGGCCGCAACGGTGCCGGCAAGACCACCCTGACGAAGGTGCTCATGGGCGAGGTGCAGCCGAGCGCCGGTACGGTCTCGCGCACCGGCAGCGTCGGTTACCTGCCGCAGGATCCGCGCACCGGGAACCCGAAGTCAACTGCGTTGGAGCGGATCCTCGCCGCTCGCGAGCTCGATGTCATCGCTCGTCGGATGCGCAAGGCCGAAGCGCAGATGTCCGATGCTGACCCCGACGTCATGGCCAAGGCGATCGAGAAGTATCCGCGGATCGAAGCCGAGTTCATCGCCGCCGGCGGCTACGCTGCCGAATCCGAGGCGCTGAGCATCGCCGCCAATCTCGGTCTGGATGAGAAGACGATCCGGCAGGAGCTCGAAACCCTCTCCGGTGGTCAGCGCCGCCGCGTCGAGCTCGCTCGCATCCTGTTCGAAGCCCCGGACACGATGATCCTGGATGAGCCGACCAACCACCTCGATGCCGAATCGGTCGCGTGGCTGCGCGGATACCTCAAGACCTATTCCGGTGGGCTCATCATCATCTCCCACGACCTCGATCTCATCGACGAAGTCGTCAACACCGTCTTCTTCCTTGATGCCACCCGCCAGTGCATCGACATCTACTCGATGTCCTACCGGCAGTACCTCATCCAGCGCGAAGCCGATGAGCGGCGCCGGCGCCGGGAGCGTGCGAATGTCGAGAAGAAGGCCGCCGCCCTCAGCGCCCAGGCCGACAAGATGCGTGCGAAGGCGACGAAGGCGGTGGCCGCACAGCAGATGGCCAAACGTGCCGAGCGGATGCTGCAGGGCCTCGAATCCGAGCGTCAGTCGGAGAAGGTCGCACATCTGCGCTTCCCGTCACCGACCCCGTGCGGCAGGGTGCCGCTGACGGCAGAGGGCCTGTCGAAGAGCTACGGCACGACCGAGGTGTTCACCGGTGTCGATCTGGCGATCGACCGTGGATCCAGAGTCGTCGTCCTCGGCTTCAACGGTGCCGGCAAGACGACGCTGCTGACCCTGCTGGCCGGACTGGAACAGCCGGACGCCGGTGAGGTCATCGCCGGGCACGGCCTCAAGCTCGGCTACTACGCGCAGGAGCACGAGACGCTCGACGTCAACCGCACGGTGCTGGAGAACATGGTCGCGCACGCGCATCATCTCGATGACACTGCGGTGCGCAATGTGCTCGGCTCGTTCCTGTTCTCCGGTGACGATGTCTACAAGCCCGCCGGGGTGCTCTCCGGTGGTGAGAAGACCCGTCTCGCGCTGGCAGCCCTCGTCGTCTCGAGCGCCAATGTGCTGCTGCTCGATGAGCCGACGAACAACCTCGACCCGGCCAGCCGTGAGGAAATCCTCTCAGCGATCCGCCGCTACGAGGGCGCGATCGTCCTCGTCACCCACGATGTCGGCGCCGTTGAGGCCCTCAACCCGGACCGTGTGCTCCTGCTGCCCGATGGCGATGAGGACCACTGGTCGTCTGACTACCTCGATCTCGTCACCCTCGCCTGAAGCACAGTCGGAGGTCTGGTCTGTCCGAGGAGAGAGGCTGGGCTGGCGCACGGCTGGGCATCCTCGCCGGCCGCGCCCTCAGCATCCCTGCTTTTCAGAATCCCTGCTCGTCGAGCATCGCGTCCTCAGCCTCTTCTGCTGAGCCCGGCCGACGACGGGCAGGCGCGATCCTGTTTGCAGTGTGCGGCCGTGTCCGGTCTTCGACTCCGGCACGCCGGGCTGCGGCGCGGCGGGGATCAGCACTGCCGTAGCGGGTGCCGCGGCTCGGCCCGCTCGGGGCGGCACGGCGTCCGCGGCCAGCGGCGATGGTGTTCTTGTCAACGACGACATACTGGGTCGTCGCGGCCTGGCCGGTCTGCTCGGCAGCCTCCAGGTCACGGCTGATGCGCTCCCGGCGGGCGGCATAAACGACGCCGCCGAGGATCATGATGCCGAAGACGATCCACTGGAACGTATAGGACAGGTGTGAGCCCGGGTCGGTGCTCGGCGGCGGCAGCGCCGTCAGCCCCTCGGCCGCCGGCGGGTCTTCTGCGTCCAGTTGGGCATAGGCGCCGGTATAGGGGTCCGTCATGCCCGGCACATTCTGCGGGTCGATGCTGCGCAGCGAGTTCTGCGTGACCGTCTCATCCGGGCTGTCCTGCGGCACCCGCAGCCATCCGGTCACCGTGACCTCACCGGCTGGCGGATCCGGCAGCAGGGCCAGGTCCGGGGTCTGTCCGGTCTGACCGGGCGGCACCCAGCCGCGGACGACCGCCAGTTCAGCGCCGGAATCCGTGCGCAGCGGCACGAGGACATAGAGCCCGGCCTGGCCGTCGACACTGCGGTTGCGGATGAACACCGTCGAAGCCGGATCGTAGGTACCGGTGGCCTCGAAGCGCTTCCATTCGAGATCCTCGGGAAGCCGTGTGGAGGTCTCCGGCAGGATCTCTGCCAGTGGCTCCGCCGCGCCGTGGTAGTTCGCGTTGATGCGTGCGATCTCGGCATCGCGGGCCTCACGCCGGTTGTTCTGCCAGTTGGCGAGGAACCCGCAGGCCACAGCCGCCACGATCGCCATGACGATATAGCGCATCCAGCGGGAGGAGAAGATGAAGCTGTAGGAGCTAGCGGCCATCAGCCTGCTCCTTCGGGAATCTCATCGACGGGCACGTCATCCTTGAGCAGGCCGCGCAGATGCAGATACTCGTGCAGATAGGTCCGGTGCTCATCACAGGCCAACCATACTTTTCGCCGCTCCGGCGTATGGATCCGGGGGTTGTTCCACAGCATCGCGAACGCCGCAGGCCTCCGGCAGTCCCGCGCCGAGCACTGCCGCTCATCCATCGCGGCCATCGCCCTCCTCGGGCGCCTCATCCGGGATGACGACCTCGCCTTCAATGACCTCGCCTTCGATGACGTCACCGCTGAACCGCGCCGTGCGCTCATCGGCTGTCTGCCTTCCGGCCGCTTGCCTGCCTTCGGTCATACCCGCATGATCGTCTGCCGCCCCAACAGTCGAAGCGTCAGCATCGGAAGCTGCAGGGCCGGCACGGAAGACGGTGTAGCCCCGGACGTGCTCGCCCCCGGCCCGGCCAGCCGACGGATGATCCGCACTCGAGGCGCTCGGCGCCTCGGGCCCGGCCGCACCAGAAGCACCCTGGCCGGCACCGGTGCCCTCCGGCAGAGCCGACCGCGGCGGGCCGTCGATGAGGGCCGTGCGCATCTTCGTGTTGTTCTCTTTGCCGGCGTTGGCGATCTGCACAGCGATCCACGGCAGCAGCACCGCCCCGGCGACGCACGCCCAGCGCACCCATCCGGTGGTGACGATGGCGAGGACGAAACACACCATGCGGATGCTCATCGAGACCAGATAGCGCTGGGAACGGGCCCGGGTGTCAGCTTCATGAGACTCGTCGGCGTCCGTGATGTGCGTGCGTGGTCTCTTCGCTGCCATAGCCTTCCAGGAGTCGTGCCGTGAGGTACAAAAGCGTACCGCCCTATTGTCTCCCAGATACTCAGAACTTTCATCAGTGCGTTAGGTTGGAGAGGTCACACATTCCGTGCCGCACCGCCGCGCGGACACCGATCGCTAAAGGAGCCCACTTCGTGTCTGAATCACGCGTCGTCCTCGTCACCGGAGGCAACCGCGGCATCGGCCGCACCATCGCCGAGGAGTTCATCGCCGCAGGCCATAAGGTCGCGGTGACCTCCCGCAACGGAGAAGCACCGGAGGGAGCCTTGGCCGTCAGCGCCGACGTCACCGACTCCGACTCCATCGACGCCGCCTTCACGAAGGTCGAAGACGAGCTCGGCCCGGTCGAGGTCGTCGTCGCCAACGCCGGCATCACCAAGGACAACCTGCTCATGCGCATGGACGACGATGAGTTCGATGCGGTCATCGACACCAACCTCACCGGCGCGTTCCGCACCGTCAAGCGCGGCATCACCCCGATGATCCGGGCCAAGTACGGCCGCATCGTGCTCATCTCCTCGGTCTCGGGGCTGCTCGGCGTTGCCGGACAGGCGAACTACTCCTCTTCGAAGGCCGGCCTGGTGGGCCTGGCGCGCTCGATCACCCGTGAGCTCGGCTCGCGCGGCATCACCGCAAATGTCGTGGCGCCCGGCTTCATTCGCACGGACATGACCGATGCGCTGCCGGAGAAGCAGCAGAAGGAGTACCTCGGGCAGATCCCGGCCAAGCGCTTCGCCGATCCCGAGGAGGTCGCTCGCGTAGTCCGCTGGGTCGCCTCCGATGAGGCCGCCTACATCTCCGGCGCCGTCATTCCGGTCGACGGCGGCCTCGGTATGGGACACTGAACAACGAATCGACAACCGCAGCCGGGCATGACCCCGGCTGGAAGAACGTGAGAAGGAATGGGGAATATGGGAATTCTTGACGGCAAGCGTATCCTCGTCACCGGTGTGCTGACCGAGGCGTCGATCGCCTTCGCAGCCGCCCGTCTGGCGCAGGAACAGGGCGCAGAGGTCATCCTGTCGTCGTTCGGACGGCAGATGAAGATCACCTCCGTCATCGCTGAACGACTGCCGCAGCCGGCGGAGGTCATCGAACTCGACGCCACCAACGACGAGGATCTGGCAGCGCTGCCGGAGCGTCTGGGCGGAAACATCGACGGCATCGTCCACGCCATCGCCTTTGCACCCAAGGATGCGCTCGGCGGCGTGTTCCTCGACACTCCGTTCGAGTCGGTGTCCAATGCGATGCAGGTCTCGGCCTTCTCGCTCAAGTCGATCGTCATGGCCGCCAAGCCGGTCATGAACTCCGGCGCCGGTGTCGTCGGTCTGACCTTCGACGCCACAGTCGCTTGGCCGGCCTACGACTGGATGGGTGTGTGCAAGGCCGCCCTCGAGTCGACCAACCGCTACCTCGCGAAGTACCTGGGCAAGGACCAGATCCGCTGCAACCTCGTCTCGGCCGGTCCGCTCAAGACGACGGCTGCTAAGTCTATCCCCGGCTTCGAAGCATTCGAGGATGTCTGGGGCGAGCGTGCTCCGCTCGGCTGGGATCAGACCGACACCGAACCTGCCGGCAAGGCCATCGTCGCCCTCCTGTCCGACTGGTTCCCGGCGACGACCGGTGAGATGGTCCACGTCGACGGCGGTCTGCACTCGACCGGCGCCTGATGCCGGCTGGCTGCGGGGCTTGACGCCCTGGGGCGATGTGGGCTGATGGAGGACTAGGGCTTCTGAGGCTCTGCAGGGTCTGAGCTAATTCGGCTGGAGGCGCAGCTGGAAGGTCTCGGATTTCCGCCTGCAGGACCTCGAACCGGGCTCCACTCACGCCTTGAGGGCCCGCCAACAGAAAGAGTGTTCAAACTTCGATGGTGAATCGGCCATTTCACCATCGAAGTTTGAACACTCTTTTTCTGTACCCGGGTCTTTGTGCGCCTCGNGTTCTGAGTTCTCGACGATGTGTTCTGAGTTCTCGACGATGTGTTCTGAGTTCTCGACGATGTGTTCTGAGTTCTCGACGACGTCATCTGCCCAGCCGGAGCCCCATTCGTCACCGTCCGACGGTGTTGCTCAGGACCTTGGCCCGTCCTTCATGCTCCGGACGCGTGCGCAAGGGCCCAGCGGTGACGTACCGTAGGAGGTACCTGTTGCTTCGCGAAAGGACACCATGCCGTATCTGGTGATCGGCCGACATGCCAAGGCCGACCGGCCACCGGTCGACGACTTCGACCGCCCGCTGACCGAGGGAGGATTCGCAGAAGCTGCCCGGCTCGGCGAGTTCCTCACCGAATACCCCCTTGACTGCCTCATCAGCTCTGCTGCGCTGCGCACCATGCAGACCGCCCAGGGAGTCGCCGACGCTTTCGCGAAGGCCGGCACTGAGCTGGACATCCGCGCCGACCGGGCGCTCTACGACTCCGACGTCGATGACTGGATCGAGGTCATCGGCACAATCCCGTCTGATTCGACCGGCGCCTACATCGTCGGGCACGAGCCGATGGTCTCGGAAGTCATCACCGAACTGTGCGAGGACTTCACCCTGACCGAGAAGTTCCGGCCATCATCGATTGCGATCTTTGACCTGCCCGCATGGGGAATCGCCGCCGGCGGGTTCCCGAAGCCGGAGATCCACTGCTTCCGCGACTGAAGTGTGTGGATCTGAGGTGAGGCAGCTGCTGGCCACCTCACCTGAGGCGACGCGGTGGCCGGCTGTCAGTTCATGCGGCCGGTGACCGCAGCCCATACGGCATCGAGGCGCCGCACCGAGATCGTCGCATCGGCGACCTCGGCCAGCGCTGGCTTAGGGCAGAAGGCGATACCGAGGCCGGCCTCCTGCGCCATGAGCGCATCATTGGCGCCATCGCCGATCGCGATCGCAGCCTCGACGGGCACACCAGCCTCTGCACAGAGACTGCGGAGGAAGTTGCGCTTGTACTCAGCGTCGACGATCGTTCCGGTCACCTTGCCGGTGAGCACGCCGTCTGCGACCTCGAGCGTGTTGGCTGCATAGTCGGTGATGCCGTACTCCGCAGCGAGCGGGGAGAGGATCTGGGTGAAGCCGCCGGAGACGAGTCCGATGCGCCCGCCATTGCTCTGCACGAGACTGACGAGCTCAGCCGCACCACCAGTGGGCGTGATCGCTGCGCGTACCTCGTCGAGCACGCTGACCGGCAGGCCCTTGAGCGCTTTGACCCGCGCCCGCAGGCTCTCCTCGAAATCGAGCTCACCGCGCATCGCCTTCTCCGTGACCTTGGCGACCTTCTTCTCCGCGCCGGCCTCAGCTGCGAGGAGGTCGATGACCTCGTTCTCGATGAAGGTCGAGTCGACATCCATGACGACGACCGCAGGCGTGCTGCGGGCAAGCGGTGCGGGAACGACGATGACATCGCTGCCAGCGGCGATCTCAGCGGCCCGGCTGAGGTGGGCCGGAAGCTGTTCATCGGTGACGAGCTTGGAAGCAACGGAGAACGGAGGCTGGCTGCCGTCGACCGCGCGCACGACGCTGATTCTGTGCATGCCGCCCAGTCTAGCCATGCAGGACCCAACGTCAGCAGGCGCGTCTGACCTCTGCCGTGATCGCGGCCACGACCTCGACCGCTGCCGCATGCACGGCCGCCAGCGCAGCCCCGAGCTCCGGCGGCTGCACGACAGCAGGGACGAGGACGCTGCGCATTGACTCGTGGATCTCCAAGGCCGTCACGAGCTGCTGGGCGGCGGCGGGATCCGGCACGAACCGGGCCAGCGCCTCGGCAGCGGCCTGCGGACCGGTGAGCTCAGCCTGCCAGTCCCGCCACTGCCAGCTGCCCACCCCTGCCGGCACGTCAGACAGCGATTCGACGACAGAGAGCGCAGCCATCGTCGTCTGCCGCAGCTGCCGGGAAGCCTCCGAGCTGCTCACGGCACCCAGCCCAGCTGCTGACACGGCAACGCATGGGACGAAGCGCATTCCAGCCTCGGCGTCGATGACGATGAGAGCGCGGGCCCGGCCGCCAGACTCCGCAATCGCCACAGACTGCGCCTGGGCGAGCAGCCGACGATGCGCACGGTCGACCTTCGGCACCGCAACCGGCAGGCTCGGGTGGATGAGGACGCAGCGCACCTGATCGATCCCAGCCGCCCGTAGCCGGGGCAGCGCCAACAGCATCCCGGCCGGCACCTCGGCAGCGGGATCGATAGCCGCATCCTCGATGAGCAGGGGGACCGGGTGCTCGGATGTGAGAAAGGCCTCAGCACACGCATCCGGACTCACCCGTCCGGCGAGCCAGGCGCTGGCCGAGAGGGCGAACAGCAGACTCGGCAGAGTGGCATCGAGATCGGTGGCGGGATCTGGGGACATGATCGCCACTGTAGAGCATCTGGACACCGCCGGCCGGGCAGCGGCCGGCGCGTACTGTGTCATCGCGCTGCGTGTACTAAGGTTTGGGATATGAGCGATGTTCTGGTCTTTGACGATGTCCGTGTCCGCCGCGGGACGAATCACCTGCTCGATGGACTGTCCCTGAAGGTCAGCGAAGGCCAGCACTGGGCGATCCTCGGCCCCAACGGCGCAGGCAAGACGACGCTGCTGGAACTGGCCAGCGGGCGGATGCATCCCACCGCCGGCACTGTCGACATCCTCAGCCAGCGCCTCGGCCGCGTCGACGTGTTCGAGCTGCGTCCGCGCATCGGGTATGCCTCCCAGCATCTGGCGGCGCGCATGCCCAATGCGGAGAAGGTCCTCGACATCATCCTCACCGCAGCCTACGGCGTGCTCGGCCGGTGGACCGAAGCCTACGACGAGGTCGACACCTCCCGGGCCGAGGACCTGCTCGCAGCCTTCGGGATGGAGCGGATGAGCGAGCGTCGCTTCGGCAGCCTGTCCGAAGGTGAGCGCAAGCGCGTGCAGATCGCCCGGGCGCTCATGACCGACCCTGAGCTGCTGCTGCTCGACGAGCCGGCCAGCGGCCTCGATCTGGGCGGGCGCGAGGAGCTGCTGCAGGCGCTCACCGAGATCCTCTCCGCCCGCTCCGCCCCGACGACTCTCATGGTCACCCACCATGTTGAGGAGATCCCGCAGGGCATCACGCATGCGCTGCTCCTCAAGGAGGGCGATGCGGTGGCCGCCGGGCCGATCGAGGAGACGCTGACGGCGGAGAACCTGTCCGAGACGTTCTCGGTCCCTGTGCGCATCGGAGTGGAGGACGGCCGCTACCACGCCCAGGCACGGTACTGAGCCCCGGCATGGAACTGCATCACATCCTGCTGACGCTGCTCGCCGGCGTCGGCGCCGGAGGGATCAATGCGATCGTCGGCTCCGGCACCCTCATCACCTTCCCGGCCCTCGTCGCATTCGGCGTGCCGCCGGTGACGGCCACGATGAGCAATGCCGTCGGCCTCATCCCCGGCAACATCGCCTCCTCGTTCGGCTATCGCACGGAGCTGGCCGGGCAGAAGAAGCGGATGCTCCAGCTCATCCCGGCCAGCCTGCTCGGCGCGCTCACCGGCGCCTACCTGCTGCTGCACCTGCCGGAGGATGCGTTCATCACGATCGTGCCGGTGCTGCTCGTGCTCGCCCTTTTGCTTGTCATCTTCCAGCCGATGCTCCAACGACTGCTGCGCGACCGGGCGATCCGCTCTGCCGAGGAAGCCGCACCTTCACCAGAGGCTGCCGGGCATACCGGAACGCCGTCGATGTCGATCGGCCGGCATATCGCCGTGTTCATCGCCGTCTACGCCACGGCCGTCTACGGCGGCTACTTCGCCGCCGCCCAGGGCATCATCCTCATCGCGCTGCTCGGTATGCTGCTGCCGGAGACCCTGCAGCGCATCAACGGTGCGAAGAACGTCCTCGTCCTCGTCGTCAACACCGTGGCAGCCGGCATCTACGTCATCGTCGGTTTCGACCGCATCAACTGGATGGCCGCCGGTCTCATCGCTGCCGGCTCGCTCATCGGCGGCTACCTCGGGGCGCGGGTGGGCCGGAAGTTCTCACCGGTGCTGCTGCGCAGCGCCATCGTCATCCTCGGCCTGGTGGCGCTGTGGAACATCCTGCAGATGTGAGCCAGAAGCGAGGAACCCCGTCATGAACACCCCGCGTAAGGCCGAACCCACCGAAGGCGAGATCCGCGCGCTGGCAGCCGAATGCGGCATCGATGCTGGACGCCTCCGGTTCTTCGACGATCTCGACGCCCCGGAGCTGGCCGTCTACACGCACCTGACCGATGTACGGCTGCGCTCAGCGGCCGAACCCGAATGGGGCATCTACCTGGCCGAGAGCACGAAGATCATCCGCCGCGCCCTGGCAGCCGGGCATCAGCCGCAGTCCTTCCTCATGAGCCGCAAGTGGTTCGCCGGCATGACCGACATCCTCACCAGCACAGACGGGCCGATCTGGATCGGCACCGAAGCACGGATCGAGGACCTCACCGGCTTTCATCTGCACCGTGGAGCACTGGCGGCGATGGCCCGTCCGGCACCGCGCACCGCCGCCGAGGTGGTGGCTGAGGTGCTCGAGGCAGACGCGCCTAAGTGCCGGATCGCTGTGTTCGAAGGGTTGGTCGATCACACGAACGTCGGGGCTGCGTTCCGGTCAGCTGCGGCACTCGGGGTCGATGCCGTGCTGGTGACGCCGGAATGTGCTGATCCGCTGTACCGGCGGTCGATCCGCGTGTCGATGGGCACGGTCTTCCAGATCCCGTGGACGCGCATCGAGCCGTGGCCAGCCGGCATCGACCTGCTCAAGGATGCCGGCTTCTACGTTGCCGGGATGTCACTGGGCGAGGGCGCGATCACCCTCGATGAGCTCGTGGGTGCCGAGCATGAACGGTTGGCGCTCGTCTTCGGCACCGAAGGCGAGGGTCTCAAACGCGGCACCGACCGTCGCCTCGACGCACGGGTGACGATCCCGATGATGCGCGGCGTCGACTCCCTCAACGTCGCGGCCAGTTCAGCCGTGGCGTTCTACGCGACGCGGTGACCGAGATCGCAATAGCTTCGGTGTCAGGGCAAGGCGCGGGCGGCGACTATTCAGTTCATCCGCGTTCGGCGCGAACCGTGCGCGTCGAACACGAGCCCCAGCCTTCCGTCGGATGTCCGTGGCGCTCGGTAGGGTAAGAGCAAACAACGGAACATTGTTATTGCGCTGTGGCGCGGAGGAGATAGCCCGTGGCACCGACCACCAAAGAGGCGCAGCGTACCGAGCTGCACAAGACCATCTGGCGCATCGCTAACGACCTGCGCGGAAGCGTAGACGGGTGGGACTTCAAGTCCTACGTGCTGGGGATGCTGTTCTATCGGTTCATCTCAGAGAACCTCACCGCCTACATCAACAGTGGCGAGCACGAAGCAGGGGACGCTTCGTTCGACTACACCAGAATGTCTGACTCGGAGGCGGAATTCGCACGCGACGAAGTTGTCGCGGAGAAGGGCTTCTACATCCTGCCGTCGGACTTGTTTGCCAACGTGCGGAAACGTGCGGCGCGGGACGAGAACCTCAATGAGACGCTCGAACGGGTGTTCAAGAACATCGAGGCTTCGGCGCTGGGTACGGACAGCGAGGACGACATCAAGGGTCTGTTCGACGACCTTGACGTGAATAGCAACAAGCTTGGACCGACCGTCGCCAAGCGGAACCAGAAGCTGGTGAAGCTGCTCGATGCGATCGGTGATCTGCCGCTGGGACGGTGGGAAGACAACTCGATCGACCTGTTCGGCGATGCCTACGAGTACCTGATGCAGATGTACGCCGCCAACGCGGGCAAGTCCGGTGGTGAGTACTACACGCCGCAGGAGGTCTCCGAGCTGCTGGCGCTCATCACGGTCGTCGGCAAGAAACAGGTTAACAAGGTCTACGACCCAGCAGTCGGATCGGGTTCGTTGCTGTTGAAATTCGACAAGGTGCTGGGCAAGAACAACGTCCGCCAGGGGTTCTATGGTCAGGAGATCAACCTGACCACGTACAACCTCGCGCGGATCAACATGTTCCTGCATGACGTCAACTACGCCGACTTCAATCTCGCTCACGGCGACACGCTCCTCGACCCTGCCCACTGGGACGATGAGCCGTTCGAGGCGATCGTCTCCAATCCGCCCTACTCGATCAGGTGGGAGGGCGATGCTAACCCGCTCTTGATCAACGACGAGCGGTTCGCACCGGCAGGTGTCCTCGCGCCGAAATCGAAGGCCGACTTGGCGTTCACGATGCACATGCTCAGCTGGCTCGCGGTCAATGGCACTGCGGCGATCGTTGAGTTCCCTGGCGTTCTGTACCGCGGAGGAGCGGAGAAGAAGATCCGCCAGTACCTCGTCGACAACAACTACATCGACGCGGTCATCCAGTTGCCGCCGGACCTGTTCTTCGGCACGACGATCGCGACCTGCATCCTCGTGCTGAAGAAGTCGAAGAAGACCAGCGACGTACTGTTCATCGACGCGTCTGCCGAGTTCAAGCGTGTCGGCAACAAGAACAAGCTGCTCGAGGAGCACCAGGCGAGGATCCTCGACGCGTTCACGACTCGCGAGCCGGAGGACCATTTCACCGCTGTCGTCAGCAACGAAGACATAGCTGCCAACGACTACAACATCGCCGTCTCGTCGTACGTGGAAGCGGAGGACACGCGCGAGGAAGTCGACATCACGGAGCTGAACGCGGAGATCGCGCGCATCGTGGCACGGCAGGCCGAGCTCCGCACTGCCATTGACGAGATCGTGGCCGATCTAGAGGGTCAGCCGTCATGACAAGCGAACCGTCCGGCGAGGTGATCTTCTACCAGCGCGACGATGGGGCGCCGACGCTCGAGGTGCGCCTCGATGCAGAGACTGTCTGGCTGAGCCAGCAGCAGATCGCGGAGCTGTTCCAGACGGACAGAACGAACATCGTCAAACACATCCGAAACGTCTACGACGAGGGCGAGCTTGACGAAGCGGCAACCTGTGAGAATTTCTCACAGGTTCGCCAGGAGGGCGCACGCCAGGTCACGCGGCAAATTCCGCACTACAACCTCGACCTGATCATCTCGGTAGGCTACCGAGTCAAGAGCAAGGTCGCCACGCAGTTCCGTATCTGGGCAACGCAGCGCCTGCGGGAGTACCTCGTGCAGGGGTACGCGATCAACGAGCAACGGCTCGAGCAGCTCGGGTCAATCGTGCAGATCCTGGCGCGCTCGAGCGATGACATGATCGCCGGGGTCGCTGATGTGATCGCCGGCTACGTGCCGGGACTGACGCTGCTGCGGGACTACGACGAGGGGCGTATCGAGGTTGGTCCCGTCGCGGATCCTGGCTGGACGCTCACCATTGAGGAGGCGCGCGCGGTCACGGCGCGTGTTGCGTCGGAGTTCCCCGATGATGCCCTCGTCGGACGAGAGCATGGCGACGCGCTCGCAGGCATCCTCGGCGCGATCTATCAGGGCTTCGGCGGGCAGGATCTGTACCCGACGGTCGAGGAGAAGGCCGCGAACCTGCTCTACCTCGTCGTGAAGGACCACCCGCTGTCCGATGGCAATAAGCGCAGCGCCGCCGCGCTGTTCGTCACGTTCCTCGCGCGCAACGGCGCGCTGGTCGACGCCGACGGCCGGCTGCGCATGACGAACAACGCCCTCGCGGCGGTCACGCTGATGGTGGCGATGAGCGACCCCAAGGAGAAGGACCTGATGATCGCACTCCTCATCCGCATGCTGACGGACGGCGCCGCATGAGCCGCATCGATGACCTGATCCAGGAGCTGTGCCCGGACGGGGTTGAGCATGAAGCGCTTGGGAAGCTCGTAGTTCGAGGCGAGAGGATACGCTGGGATGCTGCCGATCCTGCCAATGAGTTCCGCTACATCGACCTCGGCACGGTCGACCGTGTGACGCACGCAATCAGCGACACCGAGACGATAACCCAAGAGAACGCCCCGAGCCGAGCGCAGCAGATCGTGCGCGAAGGCGACGTACTGTTTGGGACGACTCGACCAATGCTCAAGCGATACTGCGTTGTTCCAAAAGACTATGACGGTCAAGTCGCCAGTACTGGATTCTGCGTGCTACGTCCGAACACCGATCGAATCCTGACGAGTTTTCTCTTCCACGTTCTCGGGACAGCCGATTTCTACGAGTACGTCGAAGCGAACGAGCGCGGCGCGAGCTATCCAGCCATTCCCGACAATGTGGTGAAGAGGTTCCGGATTCCCGTGCCGCCTATCGAGGTCCAGCGCGAGATCGTGCGAGTATTGGATAAGTTCACTCAGCTGGAAGCGGAGCTGGAAGCGGAGCTGGAAGCGGAGCTGGAAGCCCGGCGCGCTCAGTACCAGCACTATAGGATTGGACTCTTGACCCCGTCGAAAGATGTGATCTGGTCAACACTTGGTGGCGTTTCAACGCGAGTTTCCTCTGGAGCTACGCCCAAGGCTGGTGAGCCTAAGTTCTACGACGGCGGGACTATTCCGTGGCTTCGTACGGGCGAAGTGAAGTTTGGCGAGATTTGGGATACCGAGATGAGGATCACGGATCAAGCAGTCGACGATACTGCGGTGAAGTGGATTCCTAAGAACTCTGTGATCGTTGCGATCTCGGGAGCGACTGCCGGGCGCTCTGGAATCAACAAGATTCCTCTGACAACGAACCAGCACTGCTGCAACCTTGAAATTAATGCCAAAGTTGCAGATTACCGCTATGTCTTCTACTGGGTTAGTTCGAAGTATGAAGAGTTGAAGTCGCTTGGTCGCGGTGCGCGTGCCGACCTCAATGCAGGACTGATCAAGAATTTCAGCATTCCGGTTCCACCTCTCGAGGAACAACGATGGATCGTCGACGTCCTTGAGTCATTTGATCGGCTAGTCAACGACATCAGCGCAGGCCTCCCGGCTGAACTCAATGCTCGCCGCAAGCAATACGAACACTACCGCGACCGTCTGCTGACATTCAAAGAGCTGAAGGCATGACCGATTCACCTGCGCGCACGTACGATCCGATCGCTGTCTCCTCGGAAAGCACGGTCGTCGCTGAGTATGTCCACGATCCGTCGCAGGCTGATGCGTATCAGTCGGAGTCCGCGCTTGAGAAGGAGATGATCCGACTCCTCCAGGGGCAGGCTTACGACTACCTGCCGATCACCTCCGAGGCGGACCTGGTCGCGAACCTGCGCAGGCAGCTGGAGAAGGTCAATAGAATGACCTTCTCGGATGCTGAGTGGGAGCAGTTCTTCACGACGAAGATCGCAGGTGCCAACGACGGCATCGTTGAGAAGACTGCACGTGTGCAGGAGGATCACGTCCAGATCCTCAGGCGCGATGACGGGACGACGAAGAACGTCACGCTGGTGGACAAGACGAATATTCACAACAATCGGCTGCAGGTCATCAACCAGTACGAGATCGGCCGTGGCGAGGGTGACGCTGGCGAGGGTGGGGCGAAGTACGCTAATCGCTACGACGTGACCGTGCTCGTCAACGGGCTGCCGATGGTGCACATCGAACTGAAGCGTCGTGGCGTCGACATCCGCGAGGCCTTCAACCAGATCAACCGCTACCAGCGAGACAGCTTCTGGGCCGGCTCGGGCCTGTTCGAGTACGTGCAGCTGTTCGTGATCAGCAACGGCACGCTCACGAAGTACTACTCCAACAGCACTCGCAACAGGCACCTGGCCGAGCAGAAGAAGTCTGGTGGTGCTGGCAAGGGCAGGAAGACCAGCAACTCGTTCGAGTTCACCAGCTGGTGGGCCGATGCGAACAACAAGCCGATCACCGAGCTGACGGCGTTCGTGAAGACCTTCTTCGCGAAGCACTCGCTGTTGAACATCCTGACGAAGTACTGCGTGCTCACCGCGGATCGGGACCTGCTGGTGATGCGGCCTTATCAGATCGTTGCGGCCGAGCGGATCCTGCAGAAGATACAGATCTCGACGAACTACAAGACGCTCGGCACACTCGATGCCGGAGGATACGTCTGGCACACCACTGGTTCGGGTAAGACGCTCACCTCCTTTAAGGCAGCTCAGCTCGCATCAAAGATGCCGGGCGTGGACAAGGTGCTGTTCGTCGTGGACCGCAAGGACCTCGACTACCAGACGATGCGTGAGTACGACCGGTTCGAGAAGGGCGCGGCGAACTCGAACACGTCGACGGCGGTGTTGAAGAAGCAGCTGGAGGATCCCGGTGCGCGGATCATCATCACAACGATCCAGAAGCTGTCGACGTTCATCAAGGCGAACAAAGGTCACGCGGTATTCTCGGGCCACGCGGTGATCATCTTCGACGAGTGCCATCGTTCGCAGTTCGGCGACATGCACACCGACATCACACGCGCGTTCAAGAAATACAACCTGTTCGGGTTCACCGGCACGCCGATCTTCGCCGCGAACGCCGGCAGCGGTGGAAACCCTCGGCTGCGCACGACCGAGCAGGCGTTCGGCGACAAGTTGCACACGTACACGATCGTCGACGCCATCACAGACAAGAACGTGCTGCCGTTCCGGATCGACTACATCAACACCATCAAGGTCGGAAACCCCGACGACTCACAGGTGTCAGCGATCGACCGTGAGCGAGCTCTCCTGGACGTGCGTCGGATCCGGGACGTCGTGTCGTACACCCTGGAGCACTTCGATCAGAAGACAAAGCGCGCATCGAGCTACGAACACGCAGTCGTGACGAACGTCGCCGACTCGGTGCGCGGCCGGCGTCAGGCGGAGGCACTCAAGGAGCGGAAGCGAGTTCGCGGATTCAACGCGCTGTTTGCGACTGCGTCGATCGATGCCGCACGCCGGTACTACAACCAGTTCCAGCTGCAGATGGAGCAACTGCCACCGGACAAGCGGCTGAAGATCGGCCTAATCTTCAGCTACGGCGCGAACGAGGCCGAAGCCGACGGAATCCTCGATGATGAAGCATTCGACACCGATGCGCTCGACCGTGACACGCGTTCCTTCCTGGAAGACGCGATCCAGGACTACAACGACATGTACGGGACCAGCTACGACACGAGCCCCGACCGGTTCCAGAACTACTACAAGGACCTGTCGCAGCGGATGAAGAACCGCGAAATCGACCTGGTGATCGTGGTGAACATGTTCCTCACCGGCTTCGACGCGACGACGCTGAACACGCTGTTCGTCGACAAGAACCTGCGTGCCCACGGCCTGCTCCAGGCGTACTCGCGCACGAACCGCATCCTCAACTCGGTGAAGACCTATGGCAACATCGTCGCCTTCCGCGACCTCGAGGAAGAGACGAACGCCGCGCTGGAACTGTTCGGCAACAAGGACGCCCGCGGCGTCGTCCTGCTGAAACCGTACGGGGATTACCACGGCGAGTATGCCGACAAGGTTACCGAACTGCTCACGCACTTCCCGATCGGGCAGCAAATCGTAGGGGAGCAGGCGCAGAAGGACTTCATCCAGCTGTTCGGCGCGATCCTGCGGCTGCGGAACATCCTCACGTCGTTCGACGACTTCGACGGCAACGACCCACTCACTGAGCGACGTCGTCAGGACTACACCAGCATCTACCTGCGCCTCCGCGACGAGTACACGCGAGACCGCGACGGCGACAGAGAAGTCATCAATGATGACGTGGTGTTCGAGATCGAGCTCGTCAAGCAGGTAGAGATCAACGTCGACTACATCCTCATGCTCGTCGAAAAGCTCCGTACCGAAAAGGGCGACGGTGACGACAAGGAAGTCCGTGCCGAGATCACGCGCGCTGTCGATGCGAGCCCGACCCTGCGCAGTAAGCGCGACCTCGTCGAGGACTTCGTCGAGTCGGTATCGCTGCAGGGCGCGGTCGATGAGCAGTGGCAGGTGTACATCGCCGCGAAGCGCGAGTCTGAGCTTCAAGAGCTCATCGAAGCGCACAAGCTCAAGCGGGAGGAGACGCAGTCGTTCGTGGATGCGGCGTTCCGAGACGGACATTTGCGCACGACAGGCACCGAGATCATCCGCATCCTGCCGCCCGTGTCACGATTCAACCGCGAGTCCAACCACGGCGACAAAAAGAAACGAGTCATCAATGCGCTCTCCAGATTCATTGAGCGATTCCGGGGCCTTACCGCAGGGAATGGCGAGTCTGGAGACTGAGGTCAGCACGTAGAGTGCTGACGGTACAGTCGCTATCAGGCCACAGCACCAAGCTGGTAGCGCGCTGTTTCGGTAGGCTGAACGCTGGCATTGCTGACAGAAAAAGGGAGACGTCTGTGACCGAGGAGCAGAGTGTGCCGGCAGCCACCGGAAACGTACCCGGACCGCTGTGCGAGGAGCACCCGGAGCTCGCTGCCGCGCTGGAGGCCGGGCGGATCACCGGTGAGGTCGGCACCCCGCGGGAGAACAACCTCTCCCACATCCACCGGTTCCTCGACCAGGAGCGCCAGTTCGACTTCGGTGTCGAGCTGACCCAGAAGTGGGACTACGAGAAGGTCTTCGCGCTCATGGTGGAGAAGGTCGGGCTGCGTCCGGATCCGGCGTTCACCGAAGGCGTCGACACAATCTCGACCGAACGCTGCATCGAGGCTCTGATGCGCTTCGGTGACGTCCTCGGTTCGGCAGTCGCGGCCCAGGCACGGATCCTCTTCGCCACCGGGCACCCCGGCGGGATGCTGCCGGTGCACATGGCCTTCGCCGAGTGGGCCGCCGTGCACGGTGCCGAGGTGATCTCACCTGACGGGTACATCGCAGTCCCGGGCATCGGCGGGGACCTTCGCCGCATCAGCGGCGTGTGGGTGTGGCACCAGCACGGCGGTGTGCCGCACACGCACCTGGCTGAGCCGATGGGCGCGCTGCTTGATGAGCTTGAGACCAGGGGAGAAGAGTCCCCGGACCTCGTCGTCGCCGATCACGGCTGGGCCGGATGCGCTGGCACCCGCGGGATCCGTTCGATCGGGTTCGCCGACTGCAACGACCCTGCCCTCTTCGTCGCTGAGGCGCAGGGCCAGGTCGAGGTCAGCGTCCCGCTCGATGACGATGTCGTCCCGCAGCTGTACCAGCCGCTCATCGACTTCGTCCTCGACACCGCCGCCGGGCACCTCGACAACTGAGCCGCCGCGGAGCACGGCCTGCCGCAGAGCCCCGTCTGCCGCAGAGCCCGGCCTGCCGCGGGCGCTCAGACTTCGATTGCGAGGTCTTCGATCACCTCGGCGCCGGGCAGGGCCGCCAGCGCCTGACCGGAGAGGATGATCTTCGAGCCCCGGATGCCCGAGCCGATCACCACCTCGGGTTCGGTGACGATGCGTGAGTCGATGAGGATCCGGTAGCCATCCGGCAGGCCGAAGGGACCGATCCCGCCGTACTCCATGCCCGATTCGGCACACGCCCGCTCCTGGTCCATGAACGAGGCCTTGCGCACGTCGAGCAGCTTGCGCACCCGCTTGTTGACATCAGCGCGGGTGTGGGCCAGCACCATGCAGGCGGCGATGCGCTCCTCACCGGCCCGGGAGCCAGCGACGATGACGCAGTTGGCCGAATGCTCGTCCTTGAGCCCATACGCTGCGGTCAGCGCGGCAGTGTCAGCCAGGTCTGGGTCGATGGCGAACACGTCGACCGGATGCTCGTCCGGGAAGCCGGCCAGCGCCTCGGCGGTGGGAGCGGCGAGCAGCTCGGGATGCGCGCGGGCCGGGACCGTCTCGACAGGGGCAGGGGCATGGGTGAGGATCGTCCACTGTGACATAGCCGTCATTACAGCACAGTCGCGGGCAGGCTCCAGGTCACCGGTCGCAGTGCGGACGCCGGCGCGGCAGGTGAGCAGGCGTGTGCCGAATCGCGTCACGGGCCGGCGACCTGTATAGTTGCGTGGTGGCTCATTTCGGGTCGCACGTGAATTTGGGCACTGGCAGGCGAAGTCTGCTTCGCATCAGGCGCCCTGACGAATTCAAACAAAGGACATTTCATGAAGAAGGACATCCACCCGGAGTACCGCACGGTCGTCTTCAACGACCTGGCCTCGGGCACCAAGTTCGTCACCCGTTCGACGGTTGACAGCGACAAGACCATCGAGTGGGAAGACGGCAACACCTACCCGCTCATCGACGTCGAGATCTCCTCGGCCTCGCACCCCTTCTACACCGGCAAGCAGCGCATCCTCGACTCCGCCGGCCGCGTGGAGAAGTTCAAGGACCGCTACAAGGGCTTCGGCAAGCGCCGCTGAGTGCGCGATGCGCCTGCGGGCGCATCCTGCAGCACCGTCGGCGATTGCGCCGCAACTTCTGGCCCGTGACGAACTGTCACGGGCCAGAAGTGTCTGCACAGCCAGCCGGGGGCAGGGCATCGGCCGGGATCAGTGTCGGCCGGGATGCGCGCCGGGTTGCGAAAGGCGGGCCGTCAGTCACTGACGGCCCGCCTTTGCAGTGCTTTATAGAGTTTGCATTATCTCAGCGCTGTTCGACGACGATGCCCTCATGCGGGCAGCACCGGGCGGCCGGGTGCAGCAGTGCGCCGACGCCGGTGGCGTTCGCAACAGCGGCAGCGATGCCGTGGGCGATGGTCTCCTTGGACTTGAACACCGCCTCGGGCACGGACAGGCCGGTGGCCAGGCCGGCGGCGATCGCCGCGGCGAAGGAGCAGCCGGCACCGTTGACGAGGTCGTTGGTGACCTTCTGGCTGCTGAAGGTCGTCAGGGCCTCGCCGTCGTAGAGGACGTCGATGGCCTCATCGCTGTCAAGGCGCGCGCCGCCCTTGACGACGACGTTGTCAGCGCCCATCGCGTGGATCGCCTTGGCTGCCTCAGCCATCTCCTCGACGCTCGTGAGCTCCTCCGCGCCGACGAGCGTGGCGGCCTCCTCCAGGTTCGGGGTGATGACGGTGGCCAGCGGCACGAGGTTGTCGATGAACAGGTCCTTGAGATCGACCATCGATCCGGTGCCCTTGCACACGAGCACCGGGTCGAAGACATAGGGCAGGTGGTTGTGCTTGAGCCGGTCGGCGAGCACGAGGGCGGAGTCGACGGAGCCGACCATGCCGGACTTGATGACGTCGTAGTCGTGGATCGCCAGGGTCGAGTCGAGCTGCCGGCGGATGAAGTCGGCGTCCTGGAACTCGGCGCTGTGGTAGAAGCCGTTGTCCGGGTCGAAGGTCACCACGCAGGTGATGACGGCTGCGCTGAAGACGCCGTACTCTTCGAACATCTTCATATCAGCGCCGAGCCCGGCACCACCGGAGACATCGAGGCCGGCCACTGTCAGGCCGCGGGGTGTTGTCATTGAGGTTCCTTTCCATCGGCCGCAGCGCCTGAGACGGCGGCTCCGGCGTATCCATGCTGTCGCCATGCCTCGTACATCGCAACCGAAGCCGAGTTCGCCAGGTTGAGCGACCGGCGGGCCGGCAGCATCGGGATCCTCACCTGCTCTCTGACGTGCGGGTCCGCCAGCACATCGTCATCGAGGCCGGTCGACTCCCTGCCGAACAGGAGCACATCGCCGTCAGTGTAGGCGATCTCGCCGAAACCGGTCTGCGCCTGGGTGGTGAAGGCGATGACCCGCCTGTCGCCGAGCGTCTCCCACAGGTGCGCCAGATCCGGATGAACGCTCACATGCGCGAGGTCGTGGTAGTCGAGTCCGGCCCGGCGCAGCTTGGCATCGGAGAGGTCGAATCCCAGTGGTTCAACCAGGTGCAGATGGGCTCCGGTGACGGCTGCGAGGCGGATGGCGTTTCCCGTATTGCCCGGGATCTCCGGGGTGTGGAAGACGATGTCGATGTTCATGGCCTTCCAAGCTTAGTCCCTCACTGCCATCGCGCTGCGCAGGTGCAGAGCGCATTGCCCGCATTCGAATAGCTGTTCTATAGTGAGTGTCATGTCCATCCGCCACGCCATCGCCGCTGACCCGCAGGCGCTGAGGGAGCAGCTCAGCCATCTGCCGGGTGTCACCACTGCGCGCGAACTCTTCAGCGGTCCCGAACCGCTGCCGGTGGACGGTCGGCTCGCTCCGGTCTTTGCGCGCGGGGGCCTGCCGCGCGGGGAGATCCTGTCGGTCACCGGCACGCTTGCGCTGTCCTTCGCCTGTGCTGCCGCGGCCCGGGCGACGCGCGAACAGCACTGGTGCGCCGCCGTCGACACCCCGGAGCTGGCGGTGGCCGGCCTGGCGGATCTGGGCATCGACTTGGAGCACTTCGTGCACATCGGCACCCCGCCGCAGGACTGGCAGCGGGTGGTCTCGATCCTGCTGGAGACCTTCGATCTGCTCATCGTCGCCCCGCCGGCAGCACCGAGCCCCCAGCAGCGCCAGCGCCTGGCCGCCAAGGTCCGCGAACGCCGCGCCAGCCTCATCGCACTCGGTCCGCTGCCCGGCAGCACAGAGAGCTGCGAGGTCTCCGCCGCCGACTGGTCCGGGCTGCGCTGCGGCACCGGCCGGCTGCAGACCTGCACCGCCCGCGTGCGCCACCCGCGCACCGGCGAGCATCTGCTCACTCTGCCCACCGCCTCGGGACCGGTGGGACTCCCAGCCCCACCCGCGGCACCATCCTCACCCGCTCTGCCAGCCCCACCAGCCGCGCCCGAGGCGGCACGCACCGCTGCGGCGACCGGCACCTCGGGCACGGCGCGCGGACGGATCCAGGTGGTCGACGGTGGCCGCTGAGACGCAGCGCACCCTCGTGCTCACGATCCCCGACTGGTCGGCGGCAGCGGCAGCGGAGGAGCACGGCTGGCCGGTCCATGAGCCCACGGCGGTGCTGCGCGGCGGGCGGATCGTCTCCTGCAATGCCGCGGCGCGCGCTGCCGGGATCACCACCGGGATCAACAAGCGGGCCGCCCAGCTGCGCTGCCCGCAGCTGCACATCGCCGGCTGGGATGAGGATGTCGACCAGCGCATCTTCGCCACCGGTCTGCAGGTGTTCGAATCCAGTCTCGCCCGCTTCACCGTCCTCACCCCCGGGGAGGTGAGCATCCCGCTGGCGGCTTTGGCGCGCACCTATCCGAGCGAGGACGCGGCAGTCGAGGAGCTGCTCACCACTATCACCGATGCCACCGGCTGGGAGCTCTTCGCCGGCATCGCCGACTCGGTCTTCGCCGCCCTGCTCGCCGCCCGCACCGCCACGCGCGTGCTGCCCGGAGCCACCGCGGAGTTCCTCGCCGCCCAGCCGGTCACCGCGCTGGCCTATGCCGATGCGCACACCTACGGGGAGCTCGTCACCGTCTTCGAGCGCCTCGGCCTCGACACCCTCGGGGCGCTCGCGCAGCTGAGCGAAGGGCAGATGCGCACCCGCTTCGGCACCCTGGGCGTGCAGGCCCACCGGCTGGCCCGCGGTCTGCCGGTCCACCGCCCGGTCGATCACCGGCGCGTGCGCGAACACCACATCGAGGTGCCGATCAGCCCGCCGAGCACCCGCAGCGATGAGCTGTCCTTCCATGCCCGCGCTGCAGCGACCGAGCTGTTCTCCGGCATCCGGGCTGCCAGCCTCGTGTGCCCGAGTCTGACGATCGAGCTGACAGCCGCCGGCGGGCAGCGCAGTGAGCGCACCTGGCGTGTGGAGCTCATGGACGAGAACCTCGTGGCCGACCGGGTGCGCTGGCAGGCCGAGGGCTGGCTGGCCGGGCAGCAGCCTCAGCAGTCTGCCGGCGCCGGCCTCGACGAGAGTGCCGATGAGGGCCTTGATGAAGCCGATGGGGTCTGTGCGCTGACCCTGAGCGCCGCTGAGCTGCTCGCCCCGCTGGAGGCGCACACCTCCCTGTTCGCCCAACATTCCGGTGCGGTCACCCACACCCTGGAGCGGCTGCAGGGCCTCTACGGGCCCGAGGCGGTGCGCGTGCCCCAGCTGCAGGGCGGACGCGAACCTGCGGAGACGAACCTGTGGACGCCCTGGCAGCAGCAGCCGCGTCCCGAACGCAGTGCTGCCGCTCCCTGGCCGGGCCGGCTGCCGGGACCGCATCCGATGATCGTCGAGCGCACCCCGGTCGAGCTGCTCGACCGGCATGGGCTCAGCGTCATCGCCCGGCCCAGCGGGCTCGACAGCGCACCGGCGCTGCTGCGATTGGAGTCCGGGGCCGAGCTGCCGGTCGTCGACCACTCCTCGGCCTGGCCGGTCGAAGCCGGCTGGTGGGATCCGGCGCGCGCCCAGTACCGGGTGCGGCTGCAGGTGCTCACCGCCGGCGGGCAGGCCTTCCTGCTGTGCAAAGAGCACGGTCAGTGGCAGATCACCGGACGCTACGCCTAGGGACGGCTGATGGGACATTTCAATCCGCCGACCCCATGGGCAGAGCTCGAACGCCGCCTGTCCTCCCGCACCGCCCCTGAGGTGCCGGGCGAGCCGCTGCCTGTCTGGCCGCCGCATCCGCGGGCCGGCAGCCAGGCAGGCCGCCAGACAGCCAGCCAAGCAGACAGGCAGACGGGCGGTTCGGGTGGGGACGGGCCAGGTGAGGGCCGGCCGCCCGCCGGGCCCCCGCCTCGGGAGCGGAGCCGGCCGTGGGCTGAGCTGCATGTGCATTCGACCATGAGCTTCCTCGATGGGGCCTCGGAGCCCGAAGAGCTCATCGACGCCGCGGTCGCTGCCGGGCTCGAGGCGATCGCCCTGACCGATCACAACGGCCTCTACGGTGCCGCGCGGTTCGCCCAGGCCGCAGCCGGGCGGGGGATCGGCACCGTATACGGCGCGGAGCTCTCCCTGGGGCTTGCTGAGAAGATCCCCGGCCAGATCGATCCGGCTGCCACCCATGCGCTCGTCCTCGCCCGCGGGGTGCCCGGCTATCGGCGGCTCTCAGCAACCCTGACCCGCGCGCATCTGGCGGGGGAGAAGAGCCGACCGGTCATCGACCTCGAACAGCTGGCAGCCGCTGCCGGTGAGGACTGGTATGTGCTCACCGGGTGCCGCAAAGGCCTGCTCATCCCACATCTGAACGATCCGGACGGCGGGCTGGCGCGGCTGCGGCAGCTGGTGGAGATGTTCGGCTCCGAGCGCCTCATCGTCGAGCTCACCCGCACCGGACTGCCCGAAGACGATGAGCGCATCCGCCATCTGTGCGAGCTGGCCGCCCGCCTCGGGGTGCGCACCGCGGCGACCAACCAGGTCCACTATGCCGGCCGGGAGCAGTTCCGGGATGCGCAGGTGCGTGCGGCCGTGCGGGCGCGTTCGACCCTGGAGGAGGTCGCCGGATGGCTGCCGCCGGCCGCTCTGCAGCGCATCCATACCGGTGCGGAGATGACCGGCCGGTTCCCGGAGGCGGCCCTCGACACCGCGGTGGAGATCGCAGCGGACTGCGCTTTCGAACTGCGCGCCGCCCGGGCCGGACTGCCGCAGGCGCCGGTGCCCGATGGGCTCAGCGATGCCGCCTATCTGCGCCGGCTCGTCGAGGCCGGCGGGCAGCAGCGCTACGGCACCCGTCGGCAGCGCCCGGACGCCTGGGCGCAGCTCGATGCAGAGCTGACGACGATCGAGCAGATGGGCTTCTGCGGCTACTTCCTCATCGTCTGCGACATCGCCCGGTTCTGCCGTGAGCACGACATCTTCTGCCAGGGGCGCGGCTCAGCGGCCAACTCCGCGGTCTGCTACGTGCTGGGCATCACCGCTGTCGATGCGGTGCGCTTCGGGCTGCTGTTCGACCGGTTCCTCTCCCCGGAGCGGAAGGGGTATCCGGATATCGATGTCGACATCGAATCCGGGCGCCGCGAAGAGGTCATCCAGTACGTCTATGAGCACTACGGCCGCGATCGGGCCGCCCAGGTCGCCAATGTCATCACCTATCGGGCGAAGTCGGCCGTCCGCGATGCCGCCGCAGCACTCGGCTACGATCCCGGCCAGCAGGACGCCTTCTCCAAGGGGCTGGAGCGTTGGTCGACACTGCCGGCCGAAGACGATGAGGACAGTGCCGGAAGCGGGAACGGGGGCAACGACGGCAGCGGGGACAGCGCCGGCGACGGGGGTCAGCAGGGCGTGCCCGGGCATGTCATCGCCGCTGCCCGCGGACTGCTCGGCACACCGCGGCATCTGGGCATCCACTCCGGGGGCATGATCCTGGCCGACCGGCCAATCGGCGAGGTGGTGCCGATCGAACCAGCCGCCATGGACCGGCGCACTGTGGTGCAGTGGGACAAGGACGACTGTGCGCACATGGACCTGGTGAAGTTCGACCTGCTGGGTCTGGGGATGCTCACCGCCCTGCACGAGATGATCGACCTCATCGCCGCTCACACCGGTGAGCGCATCGACCGCGCCCTGCTGCCGCAGGAGGACCCCGAGGTCTTCGACATGCTGTGCGCCGGCGATGCCATCGGCGTCTTCCAGGTCGAGTCCCGCGCCCAGATGGCGACCCTGCCGCGGATGCGGCCGCGCTGCTTCTACGACCTGGCCGTGCAGGTCGCGCTCATCCGGCCCGGCCCCATCCAGGGCGGGTCCGTGCACCCCTACATCCGTCGCCGGCAGGGACTTGAGAACCCCGACTACCTGCACCCGCTCACCCGCTCGGCGCTGGAGAAGACCCTCGGGGTGCCGCTGTTTCAGGAGCAGCTCATGCAGCTGGCCATCGATGTCGCCGGCTTCTCCGGCAGCGAAGCCGACCAGCTGCGTCAGGCGATGGGAGCCAAACGCTCCACCGCACGCATGGCCCAGCTGGCCGACCGCTTCCACGCCGGGGCGGCCGCCCACGGGGTCGATGCGCAGACCTCGCAGGTGATCTTCGACAAGATCACCGCCTTCGCCAACTACGGCTTCCCCGAAAGCCATGCCATCAGCTTCGCCAACCTCGTCTACGACTCCGCCTGGTTCAAGCGCTACCACCATGCCGCTTTCACCGCCGGGCTGCTGCGCGCCCAGCCGATGGGCTTCTACTCCGCCCAGTCGCTCATCGCCGACGCCCGCCGGCATCAGGTGCGGATCCTGCCGGTCGATGTGCAGACCTCCCAGGTGCAGGCTGATCTGGAACCGCATCCGGACTCCGCTGGCGGGTTCGCCATCCGGATCGGGCTGGCGGCCGTGCGCGGCGCTGATGCCGCAGCCGAGGCGGTGGTCGCCTCCCGCGAGGCGGACGGCCCCTTCACCTCGATCGGGGACCTGGCCCAACGCACCGGTCTGGAGACCGCTGTGCTGGAGAACCTCGCAACCGCTGGGGCGTTCGCCTGCTTCGGCCTCGACCGGCGGCAGGCGCTGTGGATCGCCGGCTCCCAGGGCGGGGCAGGACCGCAGATGCTGCCGGGCACCGCCCCGGTGGCCGAAGCACCTGCGCTGCCGCTCATGAGCAGCTTCGACATCACCCTCGCGGAGCTGTTCTCCACCGGGCTGACCGTCGACGGGTACCCGACAGAGCAGCTGCGCTCCCAGCTGCGGGAGCGCGGCTACGCCTCGACCGCCGATGCCCAGCAGGCAGTCAACGGGCAGAGCATCACCGTCGCCGGGCTGGTGACCCACCGGCAGCGGCCCTCGACCGCCTCGGGCGTGACCTTCATGAACCTCGAAGACGAGTTCGGGATGCTGAATATCGCGTGCTCACCCGGCCTCATGCGCCGGTTCCGGCCGATCTCCTACAGCCGCAACGCCCTCGTCATCCGCGGCCGCGTGCAGCGGGCCGGCACCGTTGTCAGCGTCGATGCCCACACCCTCATTCCCCTCGATGTGAAGCTGCCGGTGAGATCGCGCAACTTCCGCTGAGCCGGCGCACCCGCACGGCCGGCTCCTGCCGTGTGACGTCATATGACACCGGATGACAGGCAGATGACGAAAGCGGCCCGGCCGCACACTCCGGCTCTCTAGCGTGAGGGTCATTCGAACCGCACCATCGCCTGAAGGAGCACACCATGAGCGAACTGAGCTTCGAGACCCGGCAGATCCACGCCGACCAGACCCCAGACGCAGCCACCGGCTCCCGCGCCCTGCCGATCTACCAGACCACCTCGTATGTCTTCGACAGCGCCGAGACCGCAGCCAACCGCTTCGCGCTGGCCGACCTCGGCCCGATCTACACCCGCATCACCAATCCGACGGTGTCGACCGTCGAGGACCGCATCGCCGATCTCGAAGGCGGTGTGCAGGGTCTGCTCGTGGCCTCCGGGCAGTCCGCGGAGTTCCTCGCCATCATCAACATCGCCCAGGCCGGCGACCATGTCGTCGCCAGCCCCAGCCTCTACGGCGGCACCTACAACCTCCTCGACATCACCCTGCGCAAGCTCGGCATCGAAACGACCTTCGTCTCCGATCCCAGCGACGTCGAGGCGTGGAAGGCCGCAGTGCAGCCGAACACCAAGCTGTTCTTCGCCGAAACGGTCTCCAACCCCCGCTCCGATGTCCTCGACATCGCCGCAGTCGCCGATGCCGCCCACGCCGCCGGCGTCCCCCTCATCGTCGACAACACCCTCGCCACTCCCTACCTCGTGCGCCCGATCGAGCACGGCGCTGATGTCGTCATCCACTCAGCGACGAAGTACCTCGGCGGGCACGGCACCTCGATCGCCGGTGTCATCGTCGACAGCGGCAACTTCGACTACGGCGCCGACCCGGAGCGCTTCCCCGGCTTCAACCAGCCCGACCCCTCCTACAACGGCCTCGTCTATGCCCGCGACCTCGGCGCCGATTCGGCCTTCGGCGCCAATGTCTCCTACGGCATCAAGGCCCGCGTGCAGCTGCTGCGCGACCTCGGCCCGGCCGCCTCGCCGTTCAACGCCTTCCTCATCTCGCAGGGACTGGAGACGCTGAGCCTGCGCATCGAACGCCATGTGGAGAACGCCCAGCAGGTCGCTGAGTTCCTGGAGAACCATGCGCAGGTCGACACCGTCCACTTCGCCAGCCTGCCCTCGAGCCCGTGGTATGAGCTCGGCCAGAAGTACCTGCCCAAGGGTGTCGGATCCGTGCTCGGCTTCGAGATCGCCGGCGGCTACGATGCGGCGGTGAAATTCGTCGACGGCCTGGAGCTGCACTCGCTGGTCGCCAACATCGGCGATGTCCGCTCCCTTGTCATCCATCCGGCATCGACGACCCACGCGCAGCTCGACGAGCACGCACAGCGGGCCGCCGGTGTCAGCCCGGCATTCGTCCGCCTGGCCGTCGGCATCGAGGGCATCGCCGACATCATCGCCGATCTGGAGAAGGGATTCGCCGCCGCCCGCGGCTGATCCGGCATGAGAGTGGCCAGTCGCACGGCCGTCGCCGAGTTCCACGACGTCGCTGTGGAATCCGGCTGCGTCTTCGAACAGCTCACCATCGCCTACGAGACCTATGGGCGGCTGAATGCGGACCGGTCGAACGCCGTGCTCATCGAGCATGCGCTCACCGGCGACCCGCACGTCAGCTCCGGTGTCGAGCATCCGGCCGCAGCCGATGCGCCGCGCTCCTTCGCCCCGGGCTGGTGGGAGGACGTCGTCGGTCCCGGTCGGGCGATCGACACGAACGAGTTCTTCGTCGTGTGTGCCAATGCGATCGGCGGCTGCAACGGCAGCACCGGGCCGACGTCCCCGTCTCCCGACGGGCTGACCTATGGGTCCCGGTTCCCGTCCGTGTCGATCCGGGACATGGCCGCCGCCGAGGTGCTCCTCACCGATCGGCTCGGCATCCAGGCCTGGCATGCCGTCGTCGGCGGGTCGATGGGCGGAGCGCGGGCGCTCGAGCTCTCGCTGCTGGCACCCGAACGGGTGCGGCGGGCGGCGATCCTCGCCGCCCCGGCGTTCTCGGATGCTGATCAGATCGCGTGGGCGCATACGCAGATCCAGGCGATCGAACTCGACCCGGACTTCTGCGGCGGCGACTATGCAGAGCTCGGCCGGTTCCCGCGACAGGGCCTCGGCCTGGCGCGAAAGATCGCGCACCTGACGTACCGGGCCGATGCCGAGCTCAACGCGCGCTTCGCCAACACCCGGCAGGCGCAGTGGCCGCAGCTGAGGCACCGACCGCGGCCCGCCTCGGCGGGGGACGATTACTACGCGATCGAGAGCTATCTCGACCACCAGGCCCGCAAGCTCGTCGACCGGTTCGACGCGCAGTCCTACCGGATCCTCACCGCCGCGCTGCGCGATCACGATGTGCGGCGGGGAAGGTCGACGGATCTGCAGCAGGCGCTCTCGGCCGCACGAGCGCAGTTCCAGGTGCTAAGCGTCTCCAGCGACCGGCTCTACCCGCCAGCGCAGGTCGCCGAGCTCACCGCAGCGCTGCCGGGGACCGTCGATGCCCATGTCATTGACTCCTGGGCCGGCCACGACGGGTTCCTCACCGAAGGCGCCCAGGTGACCCCGCATCTGCGCCGCTTCCTCAGCTGAGCACCACCGATTCCCGCGCCGCCCAGCGCCGGTTCCTCCGCTGGGCGGCGATGGTCCTCACACGGCAGCCGGCCGCCTCGACATGAGACGGCCGGCTGTCCTGCCGCGCTCAGCGGCGGTGCTTCTTCTCCTGGGCCTGACGCGCCTTGTACAGGTGACGCTCATCGACCGGGAAGTCCCGGCGCGCCCGGGCCTGCCGGTAGTAGTCCATCGCCTCCTGCTGGCGTTCAGCCTCGATGCCCTCGGCGATCGTGGCGCGCCGATGCTGCGGCCCGTAGCCGAATGCCTCGCAGAGCTCAGCGGCGTTGGCGGCGAGCTTCTGGCACAGGCTGTCGATCGTCGGTCCGATCTGGCGGGCGCGCGCCATTGAGAGCCGGCCGTACATGATGTGCCAGCCGATGTGCTCCTCGATGAGGCTGAGGCCGTAGAGGTCGCGGATGCGGCGCATGAGCTTCGCCTCGGCCTCGTGGCCGGTGCGCTCGGCGACTGCGTGCATGGCGTCGTTGAGCGCCTCCCACTTCATCACCTCGACATAGGCGCGGGCCGCCTCGATGAGCTGGTGCTGGACGCTGTTGAAGAGCTCTGCGGCCTTGTCCTGACTCATCGTCGCAGCCGGCCGCAGCTTGCCGGCCAGATCCGCGACCATCACCTCGACCCGGTTGTGCAGCATGGCCTGCTGCACATGGCCGGAGCGCACTCGCTTGTTCGCCAGCGCAGGCGTGAAGATATCGCCGATCGTCCGGCCGATGTTCGCCAGCCCGGAACGGTAGAGCGAATGCTCTGCGGCCTGCGTGCCGAGGTACCGGGCGACACCGCCGATGTCGATGTCCTTGAGCTCGGCGGCATAGTCGCTCAGCAGCCGCTTGGCGACCAGCTGCAGCAGCACTGTGTTGTCACCTTCGAAGGTGACGTAGACATCCATATCTCCGTACAGGCCCACGAGGCGGTTCTCCCACATGAAACCGGCGCCGCCGCAGGCCTCGCGGCACTCCTGGATCGTATCGAGGGCATCCCATGTGGAGAGCGCCTTGAAGCCGGCGGCCTGAGTCTCCAGGCGCTGCCGGGCCTCATTCGAATCGTCCTCACCGCTGAAGACCAGCTGGAAGGATTCCAGGAGGCGATCATGGGCGGTGGCATTGGCGAACACCCGCGCAACCAGCGGCATGAGCCGACGCTGGTGCTCCTGATAGCCGAGCAGCACCTCTTCGACATCATCGTCAGCACCGGTGAACTGCCGGCGCTGCATGCCGTAGCGCAGGGCGATGTCGAGCGCGAGCTTCGCCGCGACGACACTCGCACCATCGAGCGACACGCGGCCCTGCACGAGCGTGCCGAGCATCGTGAAGAAGCGGCGGCCGGGCGATTCGATGTCGGAGGTGTAGGTGCCGTCGGCAGCCACATCGCCATAGCGGTTGAGCAGATTGGTGCGGGGCACGCGCACATTGTCGAAGCTCAGCCGGCCGTTGTCGACGCCGAGCAGCCCGCCCTTGCGGCCGTCGTCCTCTGTCGTCACGCCCGGCAGCGCTTGGCCGCCGGCACCGTCGCGGATCGGCACGAAGAAGCAGTGCACGCCGTGGTTGACGCCCTTGGTGATGAGCTGGGCGAAGACGACTGCTGCCTCGCCGTGGGCCGCAGCATTGCCGAGGAACTCCTTCGTCGCAGCCCGGAACGGGGTGTTGATGATGAAGGTTTCGGTCTCGGGGTCGTATGTGGCTGTGGTGCCGATCGAGGCGACATCGGAGCCATGGCCGATCTCCGTCATCGCGAAGGCACCGAGTAGCTCTCCGCGCACGGCGGGTTTGAGCCACTTCTCGTGTTGCTCGGCATTGCCCAGGTGCTGCAGCGCGCCGCCGAACAGGCCGAACTGCACGCCGGCCTTGATCTGGATGCTCGGTTCGGCGGTGACGAGCTCCTCGAAGGCAGCGACATAGCCGGCGTGGTTGTTCTGTCCGCCTTGGTCGACCGGCAGCGGCAGGGAGGAGATGCCGGTGTCGATGAGCGCCTGCACTCCGGCGAGGGTCTCTGCCCGCAGCTGCTCGAGATCGCCGGTCTCGCTGAGCACCGCATGCTCCTTGTCGACGAAGGCTCGGCCGTTCATACGGTAGTCGGCCCACTGCCCGTCGAGGACAGCGCGGATGCGGCTGGGATCGACTGTCAATTGGTGCTTCTTGCTCATGATGACTCCTCGGTCTCAATCGGCCGGCGGTTCGCATGCAGGCCAGTGCTCGCAGTCTGTGCGGAGGTTCGGGGTGATGCGGTTGCCGCGACGCCGGCTGCGGCACGATCCAGATCGGCGGAGCGGGAGTTCCACAGCCATGTCGCCAGCTGGTCGACGAACGCCTCCTGATCCGTGGGGGAGAGCAGCCAGCGTTCGGTGCCGGCGCGGACGAAGCCGATCGCCCCGTAGGCCCACTGCACTTCCACGTCACCGGCAAGCTGCAGGCGTCGGCACAGCAGTTCGGTGATGCCCTGGAAGAAGGTGGCGTACTCATCAGGGCCCTCCGCGTCGACCCTGCTCGTGACGGCGGCATCGCAGAATCGGTAGACATGCGGGGCGCGGGCGGCCAGGTCGACGAATGCTGCGATCATTGCCCGCAGCGATTCGCGGGGGGTGTTCGGGTTGCAGACCGCCTGGTCGAGGGAGCGGGAGATGACCCGCATCGCCCATTCGCCCATTGCCCGCTGCAGTCCGCCGCGGTCGCCGAAGTACCGGTAGAGCACAGTCTTCGTCGTCTGCGCTGACGCCGAGAGCTGCTCCATGGAGATGTCCGGGCCGTGCTGCGCAACAGCGTGGCGCACACGGCGCAGGAGCATCTTGCGACGCTCCCGGCGATGCGCCTCCCAGCGCGCGCTGCGTCCATCCTGCGTAAGCGGTTTCATATGACGAACAGTATCAGGTACTGTCAGTCACAGATACTTGCGGTGCTGCGGCCCCGCCGTCCTGTGCCGCAGCATCAACTGGACCACCACTGACGACCCGGAGGGATCACATGACCCAGCGCAGAGCCGCCGTCCTCGGGGGCAATCGCATCCCGTTCGCCCGCAGCAACAAGCAGTACGCCCACGCCTCGAACCAGGACATGCTCACTAGCGCGATCGACGGCCTCGTCGCCCGCTACGGGATGGCTGGAGAACGCCTCGGCGAGGTCGCCGGTGGTGCTGTGCTCAAGCACAGCCGGGACATCAACCTCACCCGCGAATCGGTGCTCGGCTCGGCGCTCGACCCGCACACTCCGGCCTTCGACGTCGGCCAGGCATGCGCCACCGGGCTGGAGACTGTCGTGTCGATCAGCCACAAGGTCATGCTCGGCCAGATCGACTCCGGCATCGCCTGCGGTGTCGACTCCGCCTCGGATGCACCGATCGTCGTGACCGAGGAGCTGCGCGGCATCCTGCTCGACCTGTCGCGCGCCAAGACCACCGGCGCACGTCTCAAGGCTCTTGCCCGTCTGCGCCCGCAGCACCTGGCACCCCAGGCGCCGACCACCGACGAAGCCCGCACCGGCATGTCCATGGGGGAGCACCAGGCGATCACCACCGCAGCCTGGAACATCAGCCGCGAGGACCAGGATGTACTCGCGCTTGCTTCGCATGAGAATCTCGCCGCTGCCTGGGACCGGGGCTTCTTCGATGACCTCGTCACGTCCTTCCAGGGAGTGACCATTGATACGAACCTGCGCCGCGACTCCACGATGGAGTCGCTGGCCGAGCTCAAGCCGGTCTTCGGCCGCAGCCTCCCGGAGGAGGCGACGATGACCGCTGGCAGCTCCACTCCGCTGACCGACGGCGCATCAGCTGTGCTCATCGGCAGCGAAGAGTACGCCGCTGAGCACGGCCTCGAGCCGCTGGCATACTTCCGCGACGCCGAGGCAGCCGCAGTCGACTTCGTCCACGGAGACGAAGGACTCCTCATGGCGCCCGCCTATGCGGTTCCGCGGCTGCTGGAGCGCAACGGCCTGACGTTCGCCGACTTCGACTTCTTCGAGATCCACGAAGCCTTCGCCTCGACCGTGCTGTGCCATCTGGCCGCCTGGGAATCCGAGGAGTTCTGCCGCGACCGCCTCGGGCTCGACGGCGCACTTGGGTCCATCGACCGAACCAAGCTCAACCCCAACGGCTCCTCGCTGGCCGCAGGCCACCCCTTCGCTGCGACCGGCGGTCGCATCGTCGCCTCGGCTGCCAAGCACCTGAAGGAGACCGGCGGCACCCGCGCACTCATCTCGATCTGCGCAGCCGGCGGTCAGGGACTCACCGCGATCCTGGAGGCATGAACATGAAGGACAGCTACATCTCTCTGGCCAACGGCCCGCTCAAGAAGATCGTCAAGGCCCTCGGCCTGCCGGCTCCGGTGCCGCTGCGCCGATTCGACCCGGCCGACTCCGCCCACGGGTACCTGAGCGAGCCGCTCCTCGTCCTCGGCAACACCCCGGGAGCCGATGGGCTCAGCCAGCTGCTGCTCGACAACGGCTTCAGCGTGCACCGCACCCCGAACCCGGGCCTGCGCTACCAGGGCATCATCGCTGCCTATGACGGCCTCGCCCATCCCGATCAGCTGCAGGAGACCACCCTCAGCATGGGTGCTGCTCTGCGCCAGCTGACGAAGTGCGGGCGTGTCATCACTGTCGCTGATGCCGGCGTCGTCTTTCCCCACACCACGAATGCGGACCCGGCCCTCAACGCGGTGCGCAATGCTGTCACCGGCATCACCCGGTCACTGGCACATGAGATGCGCGCCGGGTCCACCGCTAACGGCATTGTGCTCGACGGTGTCGCTGCGACTGCCCCTTCTGCCGTGGCAGCTCTGTGGTTCCTCCTGTCGGCGAAGTCTGCGTATGTCTCCGGCCAGTTCCTCACTGTCTCCAGCGACCGCGGCGAAGCCGCGACGGCAGCCGAGTTCGCTGCGACCGGGCAGACCGGCCCGCTGTCCGGCGCGGTCGCGGTTGTCACCGGAGCGGCCCGGGGGATCGGCGCTGAGATCGCGCGTGTGCTGCACCGCGACGGCGCCACTGTCTACGGAGTCGACGTGCCGCAGGCAGGGCAGGCCCTGGCATCGACGATGAACAGCATCGGCGGCACGGCCATTCAGCTCGACATCACCGCCGAAGATGCCGGCGCGCAGATCATGAAGCGCGTCGGAGCACCGATCGACATCCTCATCCACAACGCCGGCATCACCCGCGACAAGCTGCTGGCCAATATGGATGAGAGCCGGTGGGCATCGGCCATTGCGGTGAACATCTCCTCGCAGCTGCGGATCAATGAGGCGATCACCGCTGCCGATGGCTGGGGCCAGGAACCGCGCGTCGTCTCCCTCGCCTCGATCGCCGGTCTGGCAGGCAACCGCGGGCAGACGAACTACTCTGCTTCGAAGGCTGCCGTCGTCGGCATGGTGGCAGCAGCCGCCGAGGACTTCGCCACCCGAAACGGCACCATCAATGCAGTGGCCCCGGGATTCATCGAAACCGATATGACCGCCGCTATGCCGCTTGTGCCACGCGAGCTCGGCCGACGCATCTCCAGCCTGCAGCAGGGCGGACAGCCGCGCGACGTCGCCGAGGCGATTGCGTTCTTCGCGCAGCCGGCTGCCGGCGGCATCAACGGCAAGACGCTGCGCGTGTGCGGCCAGAGTCTGCTGGGGGCATGATGCCGAAGACCACGCTCAACGTTCCCAAGCCCATCAGCAGCGGAGCGGTCATCACCAAAGCGCTGCTGCGTCAGTTCAAGAAGCGTCAGCACAGCTCGGCGCATATGCCCACCCGCACCGTCGAGTCGACGCGCACGCTCGATCCAGCCGAGGTCGCCGCGTTCCACCGCGTCGTGGCGGCACCAGTCAGCGATACCGTCCATCCCGGTTATCTGCACAAGCTCGGCTTCCCACTGGCAATGCAGCTGATGACCGACCCGGGCTTTCCGCTGCCGCTGCTGGGCCTTGTGCATGTGCTCAACCGCTTCGCCCTCCACCGGCCGGTGCGCATCGGCGAGACGGTCACGACCCAGGTGCACATCGGCCAGGCGCGCAAGCACCGCAAGGGCACTGAGTTCGATGTTGAGATCACCGGCCTCGTCGACGGCGAGACGGTCTTCGATGAGACAGCGACGTATCTGGCGATCGGCAAGCACCTTGCCTGCGCTGAAGCGGAGCGAGAGGAGCAGCGCACCGAGTTCGAAGTTCCGAGCGCACCGTCGGCGATCTGGAAACTCGCGCGCTCGATCGGTCCGGCATATGCGAAGGTCTCTGGGGACTACAATCCGATCCACATGAACCCTCTGGCGGCCAAAGCATTCGGCTTCCCAGCTTCGATCGCACACGGCATGTACACGGCTTCACGTGCGTTTTCAGCAACTCAGGGCGGCTGGGACGCCTACACATGGCAGGCACAGTTCGCCAAGCCTGTGATCCTGCCGGCCCGCGTGGGCTTCGGTGTCTTCGACGGCACCGCGGGCGGTGGCCGCAGCTTCGCCGTATGGGATCTGAAGAAGGGCAAACCGCACGTGCTCGGAAGTGTCAGGCCGCTGTCGTTCAGCACCGATGGCGCGGCGTCTGACCAGGGATGATGCAGCACACCAGGGCTGGCATGCAGATGTGAGGCACAGCACTCGCGGCGGATTTTGCAAACCTGTCCGGAACATGTAATGTGTTCTCTGTTGCCCGCGCGGGTGGCGGAATTGGTAGACGCGCTAGCTTGAGGTGCTAGTGCCCACTATATCGGGCGTGGGGGTTCAAGTCCCCCCTCGCGCACAGCAGATCTCGGGGTGCCGCACAGCGGCATCCCGAGATCTTTCTTTGCTGTGGCAGCCCCATACCGGCGGCAGCATCGGCCCCAGGCAGAGGGAAGTGTGGCATACTCGCCGATGAGCTTAGCGCTCACCTGACCACATTTCGGACAGACAAGGAAGTCCTCCGTGCCAACCACGCGCAACGAACTCGTCGCCGCTGCAGTCCACTATCTGTATGCGCTCTCCTCCGACCTCCCGCCCGCGTGGGACACCACCGGCGCGGTCGAACCGGAATCGGCCGAGGTTCTGGCGGCAGATCTCGCCGAGCAGGGGAGGACCGAGCCGGAAGTCAGCAACGTCTTCGGCCTGATTGCCGCCACACGGGCAGTGCTCGCCGCCGGCACGGCAACCGCATTTTCGAAGGACGCCTATGATGCGGCCCGGGTGCGAGCGGTCCGCGGCCTTGAGCTCGCCGGCCAAGCCGGCCACCAGCTCTGGCCCCCGACGAGCCAGACGGTCCGCAAGCGCCTCGGCGCCAACTTCTGGAACGACGCACTCAGCTCCCTCGGCTTCCCCACCTCGGACGGGGGACGCCGCCGCGGCACCTTCCAGTACTCGTCCGAGGCCTTCCACGGTGCAGTGAGCGATTTCCTCGCCGATGCCCGGTCGTCCGGAGGATCGGAGAGCTTCACCAGCTACGAGGCTTGGGTGAAGGACGAACGTGCGGCAGGCCGCGCCCGCCCAGCCGGCGCCTCGGTCCGCAACTACTTCGGCAACTGGAACGACGCCAAGGACTCAGCAGACGAGCCCACAGACTCCTGAAGTCACCGGCTCAGCTCACGGGCTCATTCGGCCCGCGGCATCGGCCGGCCGAAGGTCTTGATGCGCCAGCGCGGAGGAACATAGTCCTCCCAGTGCCGCTCGATGGCCAGCTCATAGCATTCGACGAGCTTCTCCGTCGCGGCCCGCCAGCTGTGCTGCTCCATCGCCTCCCGGCCGCCCTCGGATAGGGAGCGGCGCAGACTCTCATCCGCCAGCAGCCGGTTGACCTGAGCGGACATGTCCTGACTGGAGTTCGGTTCGCACAGCAGACCACCGACCCCATCGGGCACAGCGAAGGGGATGCCCCCGGCACGCGCGGCGACCACCGGCACACCCGAGGCCATCGACTCCAAGGCGACGAGGCCCAGGGTCTCCGTTGTCGAGGGGAAGACGAACACATCGGCGGAGGCGTACGCCTCGGCGAGTTCGTGGCCGCTCATATAGCCGGTGAAGACCGTCGGCGTGCCGGCGAACTCGCGTTTGAGCTGCTCCAGGTGCGGTCCGGAGCCGACCATCGCCAGCCGGGTGCCCTCCGGCGCACCGCCGATGACTCCGCGCAGCACATCGAGGTCCTTCTCCTTCGACATACGGCCGACATAGATGAGCAGCCGGTCTTCAGGATGGCCGTCGGTGAGCCGCTCGCGCATCCGCTGCGAGAAGTTCTCCGGCCGGTAGGTCACAGTGTCGACCGCCCGCGGCCACAGATCGAGGTTCTTGATCCCAGCAGCGGCCGCCTGCTCGATCATCGGCTGGGAGGTGCACAGGTTCACCTCGGCGAGGTTGTGGATCCAGGTGATCCAGCGTTCAGTCGTGGAGGTGATCCACTCCAGACCCAGCCGCTGGGCGTACTCCGGCACATTCGTGTGGAAGGAGGCGAGCATCGGCAGATCGCGCCGCTTCGACGACAGCGTGCCGTAGGCCGCCAGCCAGATCGGGTTGACGGCATGCACGACATGCGGATGGAACCGCTCCATCGTGCGGGCGATGTTGGAAGTCGGCAGTCCCACCCGCAGCTCGGGGTACCACGGCTTGAAGGACACCGAATGCACCGGCACCACCCGGAATCCCGCGTACCGGGCGGGTGGATGGCCCGGCGCGAACACGACCACCTCGTGACCCATATCGGCCAGATGGTCGAGGGTGCCCATGAGCCGGGTGACGACCCCGTCGATTTTGGGCAGGAAGACTTCCGTGAAGAGCGCGATCCGCATCAGCTGCCGGGAACCGCCGCCGTCTCGTCCTGCGCGTCAGCCGTCGATGCGGCCGGCAGCCCGGATGCATCAGCCGGGACGCTGGGCACGCCGGGGCGCTGGTTCTTCGTCCACAACGAGGAGGCCGGGATCTTCGACAGGTCCGCCCGGTGAGCGTAGCGCTTGGCGGTCTCGTTGACCTCCATCAGCAGCCCATCGGAGAGCGTCGTCGGCTTGAGGCCGAGGGCCAGGAACGTCGCATTCGAGGCGTGCAGCTCGTTCTCGGCCGACTCATGGCGTGGGTTCGGCACGTTCTCCAGGCGGGCGCCGGTGATCGAGCAGATGAGCTCGGCGAGTTCGCGCACCCGGTGGGTCTCGGTCAGCTGGTTGAAGATCTTGACGCGCTCACCGGCTGCCGGCGGGTTGTTCACCGCGATCTCGACGCAGCGGACCATGTCCTGGATGTGGATGAAGGCGCGGGTCTGCCCGCCGGTGCCGTGCACCGTGAGCGGGTAGCCGACAGCCGACTGCATGAGGAAGCGGTTGAGCACCGTGCCGTAGTCGCCGTCGTAGTCGAAGCGGTTGACGAGACGCTCATCGAGCTTCGTCTCAGCGGTGTTCGTGCCCCAGATGATGCCCTGGTGCAGATCGGTGATGCGCAGCGCATCGTTCTTCGCGTAGTAGGCGAAGAGGTGCTGGTCGAGAACCTTCGTCATGTGGTAGATCGAGCCCGGGTTCGTCGGGTACAGGATCTGCTGCTCGACCTGGTAGGGCTCGCACGGGCGGCCTTCGGCGTCCTTATCGGCGGTGACCTGCACATCGAGGTAGCCTTCGGGGATCTCCATCCCGGCGGTGCCGTAGCCGTAGACGCCCATCGTGCCCAGGTGCACGAGGTGGATGTCGCGGCCGTTCTCGACGATGGCGGCGAGCAGATTGTGGGTGGCGTTGACGTTGTTGTCGACGGTGTAGCGCTTATGCGCCGGCGACTTCATCGAGTACGGCGCAGCCCGCTGCTCGGCGAAGTGGATGACGGTGTCCGGCTCGTATTCGCCGAGGAGTCGCAGCAGCGCCTCGTAGTCCTGCGCGAGGTCGATCTTGGCGAACTCGATGCGCTTGCCGCTGATCTCCTCCCAGGCTTCGATCCGCTCTTCGATCGAGGTGATCGGCGTCAGCGACTCGGCACCGAGCTCCTCATCAATGGCCCGGCGCGAAAGGTTGTCGAGGATGACGACGTCATGGCCTCGCGCTGAGAGATGCAGCGCTGTCGGCCAGCCGCAGAAACCGTCTCCACCGCAGACAACTGTCTTCACCTTGTTCCTCCTGAATCGGCAGCGGCGCTGATGCGCCGGGGGACACATAGACGTAAGTGTGTCATATGCAGAGCCAACCCCTGCCCGCGCACCGCCTGCCGCATGATCCCGCTCCCGAGGTGTCACGTCCTGTTCATCTGCGGTTCGCTGATTTCCGGATGGCGAACCCCCTCGGAGCCCGCATCGCGGACGGGTGTACGCTCAGGGCAACCCGCGCCGGGCCCCAGAGACCGCGAAAGTGAAGGAGTACGCCGATGAGTCACCAGTTCGCCGCAGCAGAGGCAGAGGTCACGCGACTGTGCCAGGAGCTCATCCGCATCGACACCCAGAACTGGGGCAACAACAAGTGCAATCCGGAGCGTCCGGCCGCTGACCGGATCGCCGAATGGTTCGCCGAGGTGGGCCTCGAATCACAGATCTACGAATCCGCTCCCGGCCGCGCCACCCTCGTCACCCGGGTGCCGGGCACCGACCCCGAGGCACCGGCCCTCGTCGTGCACGGCCACACCGACGTGGTGCCCGCCGACGCCTCCGAATGGTCCGTCGATCCCTTCTCCGGAGAGATCCGCGACGGTCTCGTCTGGGGTCGCGGAGCTGTCGACATGAAGGACATGGATGCGATGATCATCGCCGTGGTGCGCGCGATGATGCGGGAGAATCTGCGGCCGCGCCGGGATCTCATCATCGTGTTCTTCGCCGATGAGGAGGCCGGCGGACTCTACGGCTCGCAGTGGATGGCGAAGAACCATCCCGAGGTGTTCGCCGGGGCCACCGAGGCGATCTCCGAGGTCGGCGGCTACTCCGTCGATGTGCGCGGGCAGCGCGTCTACCTCGTGCAGACGGCGGAGAAGGGCATCGCCTGGCTCAAGCTCATCGCCCGGGGCACCGCCGGTCACGGCTCGCAGATCAACCAGGACAACCCGGTGACGAAGCTCGCCGAGGCGGTCGCCCGGATCGGCTCCTATGAGTGGCCGGAGCAGATGCCGCAGGCCACCCGCGAGCTGCTGCAGGGGGTCTCGGAGATCACCGGCATCCCCTTCACCGCAGAGACCTATGGGGAGCTGCTCGACGAGCTCGGCTCGGTGGCGAAGTTCGTCGGCGCGACCTTCGCCAACACCTCGAACCCGTCGATGCTGGAGGCCGGCTACAAGCACAATGTCATCCCATCGACGGCCACCGCCTATGTCGACTGCCGCCACCTGCCCGGCCAGTACGAGGATCTCAAGCTCAAACTGGCTCTTCGGACATCCGGTGGGGGTGAGGTTCGCCGGGTGCTGGTTGGCGGGTAGGGGTCGAGGTCCCCGAGGATCAGAAGCGCTAACCACCTGATCTACCAC
>NZ_JBHMAU010000071.1:0-92128 GCF_042429315.1 Brevibacterium otitidis
TTCATCCTGGCTCGAAGTTCGAATCAATCGAAACTCTTGCTGAAGTCGGTGTGCAGTCAGCGTCCTACGCCACGATCAAACCTGACTAATTTGAGCCAAGTCAGGGCGCCCAGAATGATCCCGAAGAACACGCTCCAGCCGATGAGGAACAGCCATGTGCCGACACAGGCGATGATGTGTAGCACGTAGATGATCCCGGCCCACCGCACGCTGACGAAGTGATCGAACTTCAGATCGAGCAGCGCACCGAGGAACCCAGTGGTGTCACGTCCGGAACCAGGCTGCGCTGCCGCCGGTGCGCTGCCCCAGCCGCTAGCGGACTGGGTGCCGTAGTGGGTGCCGCCGGCCGGCTGTCCGCTGGGGCTGGTGGGGATGCTGGGTCATGCTGTTCCTTTCAGGGGTTGATACTGCTCACAGTCTAGAGAGCGCGGCGGATATCGGGGTCTCGGCACCGGTGGCGCGGCATCAGGCATCCGCCAGGAGCGGCTCAGCGGTCGGCTGTGCTGATGACGACAGTCGACGCCGCCTTGTCGTGGAAGCCCTGGCGGAGCTTCGTGTCGATGAACAGCGATAGGTAGCACAGCAGTGTGCCGAACCCGCCGACGAACGGGACGTAGGCGCAGAGCCCGGGGATGAGCCAGCGCAGGAAGCTGCGGCCGAATCCCGGCCGGGTGCCCTCGTCTGCCCGGACGACGCGGATGCGCATGAGCAACTTGCCCACTGTCGCACCCCAGATCGCGACCATGATGAGCTCGTAGGTCCAGACCAGGGTGAGGACGAGGAGGAACGCCAGCAGGTATCCGCCGAGCCGGCCGGCCTGGGCCATGAGCATGCCTTCGACAGCCTCGCTGCTGTTGGCCCGGCCGATCGCGGCGCCGATGAGCGCGAAGGTGAAGTAGATGACGGCCGTCAGCGCGTTGACGAAGGCGAGGTCGATGATGCGGGCGATCCAGCGCCTGACAGGGTTGGCCAGCACCGCTGTCTGGGAATCGGCGAAGGCGACGACCGTGGGGCCGGGAGCGGAGGCGGGCTGGGCAGAGTTGTGGGTCTGGGGCTGCATGTTCGTGGCCGTGCGCTCCAGCCACGCCCCGCCGCGGGCAGCCGCGCCGGTGACTGCGGCACCGGCCTGCGCTGCGTAGGAGGCTGCCCGGCTGCCTGTCGTCTGGGCCGGGCCGGTAGGCGCATGCGGCGGTGGGGGCGGAACTGTGTTGCTGCCGCTGCCTGCCGTGGGAGGTGCGGCAGGCGGCGGTGGTGGCTGGGCGGGAGGTTCAGGTGACGTCATCGGCATCTTCTCTCCTCGAATACTCGATATAGGGATATGTGAAACCGCTTCCGCGGTTCCTGTCAGCCTAACGACTTCCGCACGGAATGGAACGGGCTCAGCAGAGCTTTTCGGCACACGCGATCGCGGCACCGGACATGATGTCCGATGCCGCGATGTGAAGAGGAGCGGTTCAGGTGCGATTGAGCGCTTCGGTCAGGGCCTTGGCGGCTTCGAGGATGGACTGCGCATGCAGGCGTCCGGGCTGCCGCGTGAGCCGTTCGACTGGCCCGGAGATCGACACGGCAGCGACGACGCGATTGCTGGGGCCGCGCACAGGTGCGGAGACCGAGGCGACGCCGCGTTCGCGTTCGGCGATCGACTGTGCCCAGCCGCGTCGGCGCACGCCGGAGAGCATCGTGGCAGTGAAGCGGGCTCCGCGCAGGCCGGAGTGCAGGCGGTCAGGCTCCTCCCATGCCAGCAGGACCTGGGCGGCAGACCCGGCGCGCATGCTCAGGGTCGCACCGACGGGAACGGAATCGCGCAGGCCGACCGGACGCTCAGCCGCAGCCACGCACAGGCGCAGATCGCCCTGCCGGCGGAAGAGCTGCGAGCTTTCACCGGTGCGGTCGCACAGCTGGTTGAGCACCGGGCCAGCAGCAGCCAGCAGCCGGTCTTCGCCGGCAGCCGAGGACAGTTCGGCCAGGCGCGGGCCCAGCACGAACCGGCCCTGCAGATCACGGCCGACGAACCGGTGGTATTCGAGTGCCACGGCCAAACGATGTGCGGTCGGGCGGGCCAAACCAGTGAGCGTCACGAGTTCGGCCAGGGAAGCCGGACCGGCTTCGAGAGCTGAGAGAACGAGGGAGGCCTTGTCGATGACGCCGACGCCGCTGCCAGATTGTGTGCTCATAGCCCACATTCTGCAATCTCATAAATCGAGATGCAAGTTCACCATGCAGAATGCGCGATTAGTGTCGGTGGCCAATCCGCTCCATCTGTGACCTGTGTTGAGCACGAACCGCATATAGGAGGACCCTGTGGGCAAGACACTGGCCGAGAAAGTCTGGGCCGATCATGTCGTCACACGCGGCGAGGACGGCGCTCCCGACCTGCTCTATATCGACCTCCACCTCGTGCATGAGGTGACGAGCCCACAGGCATTCGAAGGGCTTCGGCTGGCCGGACGCACGGTGCGCCGACCCGATCTCACCATCGCCACCGAAGACCACAACACCCCCACGCTGGAGATCTTCAAGCCGATCGCCGACCCGACATCGCGCAAGCAGATCGAAACCCTGCGCGCCAACGCCGAGGAGTTCGGCATCCGGCTGCACTCGCTCGGCGATGCCGATCAGGGCATCGTCCATGTCGTCGGACCGCAGCTGGGACTCACCCAGCCGGGTATGACGGTGGTCTGCGGCGACTCCCACACTTCCACCCACGGTGCCTTCGGCGCACTGGCCTTCGGCATCGGCACCTCGGAGGTCGAACACGTCCTGGCGACCCAGACGCTGAGCCTCAAGCCGTTCAAGACGATGTCGATCACCATCGACGGTGAGCTGCCCGAAGGCTCGACCGCCAAGGACATCATCCTCGCCGTCATCGTCAAGATCGGCACCGGTGGCGGCCAGGGCTATGTGCTCGAGTACCGCGGCGAGGCGATCCGGAAGCTGTCGATGGAAGCCCGGATGACGATCTGCAATATGTCGATCGAAGCCGGTGCCCGCGCCGGCATGATCGCCCCGGACGAGACGACCTTCGACTACATCCAGGGCCGCCCGCACGCACCCGAGGGCGCCGACTGGGATGCTGCCGTGGAGTACTGGAAGACCCTGCCGACCGACGACGATGCCGTCTTCGACGCCGAGGTGGTCCTCCAGGCTGCTGACATCGAGCCCTATGTCACGTGGGGCACCAATCCCGGTCAGGGCCTGCCGCTCAGTGCCCGGGTGCCGGACCCGGCTGAGATCGTCGACGAGAACGACCGCGCGGCCGCTGAAAGCGCCCTGGCCTATATGGACCTGCCTCCGGGGATGGCGCTGCGCGATATCAGCATCGACACGGTCTTCCTCGGCTCCTGCACCAACGGCCGGATCGAGGACCTGCGCGCTGCCGCCGAGGTGATCCGCGGGCGCACGAAGCATCCGAACGTGAAGTTCATGGTCGTCCCCGGTTCAGCGAAGGTCCGCCTGCAGGCCGAAGCCGAGGGGCTCGATGCGGTGTTCACTGAGTTCGGAGCCGAATGGCGCTTCGCCGGCTGCTCGATGTGCCTGGGCATGAACCCCGACCAGCTGGCCGAAGGGGAGCGCTGCGCCTCGACTTCGAACCGCAACTTCGAAGGACGGCAGGGCAAGGGCGGGCGCACCCACCTCGTCAGCCCGCTCGTCGCCGCCGCCACCGCTGTGCGCGGCACCCTGTCCTCGCCTGCCGATCTGACCGCCGACGACCGCGCTGCCGTCAGCGCCTGAGGGAGGAACCATGGAGAAGTTCACCACGCACACCGGAACCGGCGTGCCGCTGCGCCGCTCGAACGTCGACACCGACCAGATCATCCCGGCCGTCTACCTCAAGCGGATCACCCGCACCGGCTTCGACGATGCGCTCTTCGCCCGCTGGCGCAAGGATCCCGACTTCGTCCTCAGCCAGGAGGCCTACGCAGGCGGCTCGGTCCTCGTCGCCGGCCCGGACTTCGGCACCGGCTCCTCGCGCGAGCACGCCGTGTGGGCGCTCAAGGACTACGGCTTCAAGGCGGTGCTCTCCAGCCGCTTCGGCGATATCTTCCGCGGCAACGCCGGCAAGGAGGGCCTGGTGGCCGCCAAGCTGGAGCAGTCCGATATCGAGCTGATCTGGAAGATCCTCGACAACCAGCCGGGCACCCCGGTCACCGTCGACCTCGAAAGCCGCACCGTGACCTGCGATTCCCTCACCGTGCCCTTCGAGATCGACGACTACACCCGGTGGCGGATCCGCGAAGGCCTCGACGACATCAGCCTGACCCTCGGCCATGCCGAGGACATCGAGGCCTATGAGGCGTCCCGCCCGAGCTTCAAGCCGCAGACGCTGCCCGCAAAGGTCTGAGCAGCCACACTCCTCTGGCGCCCCGACAGTGTGGTGACAGGCCGATCAGCACGAGATTCGCTAGGCTGGTCACGCATGCCCTGCGGCCGAGACACCGCCTCGGCGCCGGCAGAAGCGTCAGACGACTGGCATGCGCGATGCCGGGACACGGCGAAGGAGGACAATGCTCGAGGTCGACGGAGGCACTCCGCTGTGCGGAACCGTGCGCGTTCGAGGGGCGAAGAACCTCGTGTCGAAGGCGATGGTCGCCTCACTGCTGGGATCCACCCCATCGGTGCTGCGGGGAGTGCCGCGCATCCGCGATGTCGAAGTCGTCACCGGACTGCTCGAGGTCCACGGGGTCAGCGTCGAGACGCGCCCGGACGGCGACTTCCCCGACGGTGAGCTCATCATGGACCCGGCCAATGTCGAACAGGGTTCGATCGTCGACATCGACGCCCACGCCGGCTCCTCACGCATCCCGATCCTGTTCTGCGGCCCGCTGCTGCACCGCCTCGGCCGCGCCTTCATCCCGGACCTGGGCGGCTGCCGGATCGGCGACCGGCCCATCGACTTCCACCTCTCGGTGCTGCGCCAGTTCGGCGCGACCGTCGACAAGACCCCCGGCGGCATCCAGCTGGAGGCCAAGCAGCGCCTCCAGGGCACCCAGGTCGAGCTGCCCTACCCCTCGGTCGGGGCGACCGAGCAGGTGCTGCTCACCGCTGTCACCGCCGAAGGCGTGACCGAGCTGAAGAACGCTGCGATCGAACCGGAGATCATGGATCTCGTCGCGATCCTGCAGAAGATGGGTGCGATCATCTCCGTCGACACCGACCGCTGCTTCCGGATCGTCGGCGTCGAAGAGCTCTCCGGCTACACTCACCGTGCGCTGCCGGACCGCATCGAAGCGGCCTCCTGGGCATCGGCGGCGCTGGCCACCGGCGGCGAGGTGTTCGTCGAGGGCGCTCACCAGCCGGACATGATCACCTTCCTCAACGTCTTCCGGCAGATCGGCGGCACCTTTGACGTCACCGAGACCGGCATCCGCTTCGCCCACCCCGGCGGCGGCCTGTCCTCGCTGCCGCTGGAGACCGATGTCCACCCGGGCTTCATGACCGACTGGCAGCAGCCGCTCGTCGTCGCCCTCACGCAGGCGACCGGTCTGTCGATCATCCACGAGACCGTGTATGAGAACCGCTTCGGCTTCACCGAGGCGATCAACCGGATGGGCGGGACGATCCAGCTCTACCGCGAATGCCTCGGCGGCACCCCGTGCCGGTTCGGGCGCAAGAACTTCAAGCACTCCGCCGTCATCTCCGGACCGACCAAGCTGCACGGCGCCGACATCGAGGTCCCGGACCTGCGCGGCGGGTTCTCCCACCTCATCGCCGCGCTCGCCGCTGAGGGCACCTCGCGGGTCTCGGGCATCGGGATCATCAACCGCGGCTACGAGGACTTCCTCGACAAGCTCGCGGCCCTCGGCGCGAAAGTCCAGATGGCATGACACACAACGACAGCCGCGCCCACCCTGACGACGTGCCGGCCGAGGCCCTGCATGCCACCCACGACGGCAGCGTCGACGTCACCGGCACCCCGCCGAAGTACCACGTCGACTTCGATGCCAAGAGCCTGAAGAAGCAGAAGTTCACTGCCGGCTTCGTCGCCCCGGTCGCCGGCGTGCTCTTCCGGCTGTTCGGCCGTTATGAGGTGATCGGGGAGGAGCACATCCCGCCCACCGGGCAGCCGGCGATCTTCGTCGCCTATCACGCCAGCTACCTCGACCCCCTCCTCATCGGACTGACGCTGTGGTACCGCGGGCGGTTGCCGCACTACCTGGCCAAGTCCTCGCTGTTCACCGGCGTGCTCGGCATCGGCCTCAAAGCGATCGGCCAGATCCCGGTGGTGCGCAACTCCGTACATGCCGGCGGCAGCCTCGTCTACGCCAGGGCCGCACTCGAAGGCGGGCAGTCGATCGTCATCTACCCGCAGGGAACCCTGACGAAGGATCCCGACCTGTGGCCGCAGGCCTCGAAGTCAGGTGCCGCGCGCCTGGCCCTATCGACAGGAGCCCCGCTCATCCCGGTCGTCCACTGGGGCTTGGACAGGTCGATGCCGGTCGGAGCGAAGATCCCCAAGCTGCGTCCGCGCAATACGCTGCGCGTCGCCTTCGGCCCGGCGATCGACTACAGCGACCTCGATGGGCTGACCACCGCCAACATCCGCACCCTGACAGGCCGCGTCACCAGCCACATCGCAGCCGAACTCGCAGTGCTGCGAGGTGAAGCGATGCCCGAGCGCTTCCGCGCCGACTACCGGCCGGTCGCCGGGCGAACAGAAGGAGACATCGCATGACGATCGCCGTACTCGGAGCCGGGTCCTGGGGGACGACATTCGCCAAGGTGATTGCCGATGCCGGTCACGAGGTGCTGCTGTGGGCCCGCCGCACGGAAGCGGCAGACGAGATCAACACCTCCCACTCCAACAGCCGCTACCTGCCTGGCATCGAGCTGCCTGACACGATCCGCGCCAGCGACGACGTCGCCGACGTGCTCGCCGCCGCTGAGGTGGTGGTGCTGGCGGTGCCTGCGCAGTCCCTGCGCGAGAACCTCACCGCGTGGGCGCCGCTGCTGCGTGAGGACGCCGTGCTCGTCAGCCTCATGAAGGGCATCGAAGTCTCCACCGGCAAGCGGATGAGCGAGGTCATAGCCGAGGTCACCGGTGCCGGCCCGGAGCGCATCGCCATCGTCTCCGGGCCCAACCTGGCCCGTGAGATCGCCGTCGGCCAGCCGACTGCCACCGTCATCGCCTGTGCCGATGAGGCTGTGGCCGACCGCATCGCCGAACTCACCGCCAACGCCTACTTCCGCCCCTACACCAACGATGACGTCGTCGGCGTCGAACTCGGCGGGGCGATCAAAAACGTCATCGCCCTGGCCGTAGGCATCACCGACGGGCAGGGGATGGGAGACAACTCGAAGGCCTCGATCATCACCCGCGGCCTGGCTGAGACCACCCGGCTGGCACTGGCGATGGGCGCAGACGCCCACTCCCTGGCCGGTCTCGCAGGCCTCGGCGACCTGGTCGCTACCTGCGCCTCACCCCTGTCGCGCAACCGGTCCTTCGGCCGGCTGCTCGGCGAGGGCCTGAGCCTGGAGGAGGCCACCGCCCGCACCGCCCAGACCGCCGAAGGCGTCAAGAGCGCTGCCGCGGTGCTCGAACTCGGCCGCTCCCACGGCGTCGAACTGCCGATCACCCAGGGGGTGACCGCCGTGCTCACCGGCCGGCTGCATGTTGACGAACTGGGAGGTTTGCTGTTGTCTCGAAAGCGTAAGACCGAAAGCCCGATGAAGTACGACCAGACCCCGGGCCAGAGCCCGGCCGGCAGCTGAGAGCCCTCAGCCGCCACCCGTCACCGGCTCAGGAGGAAACATGATCGAACACCAGAACTCACCCTTCGCCAAGCTCAACGAGGTCCCGCGCTTCGAGGTCACCAGCACCGACATCACCGAAGGAGCCGAACTCGACGCCGCCCAGCGCTCCGGCGCGATGGGCATCGACGGCGGCGGGGACATCTCTCCGCAGCTGTCCTGGTCCGGCTTCCCAGCCGAGACGAAGGCCTTCGCCGTCACTTGCGTCGACCCCGATGCCCCGACCGGCTCCGGATTCTGGCACTGGGTGCTCACCGACCTGCCGGCCGATGTCACCGAGCTGCCGGCCAACGCCGGTGACCCGGATGCCGGGCTGCTGCCCGACGGCGCCGTCATGATGCGCAACGACGCCGGTGAGCCTCGCTTCGTCGGTGCCGCCCCGCCGGAGGGCCATGGACCGCACCGCTACTTCTTCATCGTCCACGCCCTGTCCGAACCGCTCGAACTCGACGCCTCGGCCAGCCCGGCCTTCGTCGGCTTCAACATGTTCTTCAAGTCGATCGGCCGCGGCTGGATCGAGACCACCTTCGAAGTCAAATGACCAATACTGCCAGGAACAGCTGATCCCATGACACCAGTCTCCTCGTCCTCCACCGCCGGTGGCTCCCGTCCTGTCGTCGCCGTCCTGTTCGGCGGCCGCTCCTCCGAGCACGCCGTCTCGTGCGTCTCGGCGGCCAATGTGCTTGCCGCGATCGACCGGGACGCCTACCGGGTCATCCCGATCGGCATCACCCGGCAGGGCACCTGGCGGATCGTGGAGGACTGGGAGAAGTTCTCCTTCGACCCCGACTCGATGCCGGAGGTCACCGACGACGGCACCTCGGTCATCCCCTCGATCTCCGAGCATCGCGAACCGCTGCTGCACCGGGCCGCCGACGGCACGCTGAGCGAACTCGACGTCGTCGATGTGTACTTCCCGGTGCTGCACGGCCGCTACGGTGAGGACGGCACCATCCAGGGGATCTTCGAGTTGTCGAACACTCCGTTCGTCGGCGCCGGCGTGCTCGCCTCGGCCGTGAGCATGGACAAGCACTTCATGAAGGCCGTCATGGCCAACTCCGGGATCCCGGCCTGCCCGTTCGTTCTCATCACCGAGGTGAAGTACGAACACGCCCCGGAGGTCATGGCCGAGCGGGTCGAGCAGCTCGGCTTCCCCGCCTTCGTCAAGCCTTGTCGTGCTGGATCGTCGATCGGCGTCTCGAAGATCAACGACGCCTCCGAACTCGATGCGGCTCTCAAGGAGGCGTTCGAACACGACAACAAGGTCATCGTCGAACCGCTCGTCGACGGACGTGAGATCGAATGCTCCGTCCTCGGCTCCGTCTACGACCGCCGGGCGCGGACCTCGGTGCCCTCGGAGATCGTCTTCGGCGGGGACCACGAGTTCTACGACTTCGAGGCTAAGTACCTCGACCTCGATTCGGTCAAGCTCATCTGCCCGGCTGATGTCGATGCTGAGACGACCGCGAAGATCCAGGATCTCGCCGCCCGCACCTTCAAGGCTTTCGAATGCACCGGCCTGGCCCGCGTCGACACCTTCGTCACCGCCGACGGCGATGTGCTCATCAACGAGCTCAACACGCTGCCCGGCTTCACCCCGAGCTCTGCCTACCCGCAGATGTGGGCGGCGACCGGCCTGGAGTACGGCGAGCTCATCTCCGAGCTCATCAGCATCGCGATGAGCGACCACGCCCGGGGTTCATGATCACGAGTGGCGGACTCACCGCCCGATCGACCAATGAAGCTAACGCTGTCGTTAGGGGAGCAGGGATGGAGTTGGCAACAAGTCCTGTGCCTCGCAGTACTGCGGATTCGCTGAATGTTGGCGGCTAAGAGCCCTAGATTCTTGTCCCAGGAGCAGTTGCGCAGAAGCAGCCCGGTGAATGCGTCGAATGCGTCAGCACTGACGACTTGCGAGCGGAACTGCACCTTCGCAACTCTTGCACAAGAGTATCGGAGTGGTTACGCTTGCAACCATCATCCGTCTATGAGTAGAGGTGCACAATGAGACGAGTATTTGCCCCCCCGGTGATCGCACTTAGCTTGGCGTTCTCGCTTCTGGCCACGCCAGCTATGGCATCCGCCCAGGCACAGTCGCCTGACACGGGTGCGGTCATTTCCGGTGTTGAGATTTCCGGCGGAAATCTGACGTCCAAAGAATCAGCAGACGGCAGCGTTGATTTTAGCTTCCGCGGGCCGTCTATCGAGACCCCGGACGAGCTGAAGTGGGAACACGGTCTAGAGGGTGGAGTTTACGCCGTAGATAGTTCGGGCGAATTCCGCCTGGTTGTTTCGGCTCCGGAGGTCGCTGGTAACGTGGTCGCGTGGGCGATCGATGGAAATGAGCTGAAGGTCGATACCGATCGCCCAGTGGGTTCGGAGCGGGTCAATGCCGCGGCCGGAATTTCGCTGATCAAGAGCGTCAAGCGAGGAACTGAAAAGCGCAAGCCGCGGTACATGATCAGCCCGACCAAGGTGGGGCGGTTTGCGCCATCGGCAGTGCACGCCACAGCTGGTTGGAATGAGGCGAAGCGCAAGGGCGTTAATCGACCGACGCAGGGTCTGAAAGAGCAGTACGTGTGCCACCCAATGTCAAAGGTTGCTCGTTTGAAGTCGACGTGGAATATTGAGTCCTGGCGCCCAACGGTTGGTTTGCCGCGGACGCTTGCGGCGGCATGTAATCCCAAGTGAGGAGTAGAGAGATGAGGAAATCTAACGTCCTGAATGTTGTTCTAGGGGTGTTCTTTGTTCTGTTGCTACTCGCCTTAGTGGCCAGTGGCGCCATTTCTGGAATGGAGCGCGACAACAATATCTACGGTTCGCCGGCGGATCAGCTCTTTCCGTGGCTAGCGATAGCTGTTCTGGGAGTCGGAGCTGTCTGGGGTGTTTCGCTCTTCCGGAGCCTTAGCCGGCGTCGCCGGTAAAAGCAGGACAGTCAATAAGCGGCGCGTACGCAGTTGGAAACTGCGTACGCGCCGCTTATTGCATGAGGTCCGCTTTCGGTTGGAACCTGTCAGTTGGAGGTTCTGCTCACGGCTGGGACGTCTCCTCACCGGCAGGCTTCTCACCGGCCGGCTTCTCCTCGGCACCCGGTGTCTCGATGGGCTGACCCTTCTCATCGAGATCCTCAGCGCCGACGCACTGCCGGGTCTGCTTGATCGTCGACACCGGCGGGGACACCTCGGCGAGCACAGTGGCACCGGCGATCTTGTCCGTGGCGACAAGCACCTCGACAGCCGGTTCACGGCCGTAGGTGACGAACCGCCAGTTCTTGCCCTTCTCCTCGGTCGAGACCCAGTCGACGCCGTTGACGTTGACGCAGCGGTCCGTCGAAGGAACCGGCGGCTCGACGCCGCAGCGCAGCACCGCCACCGAGGGATCGCCCCACGCCTTGGTGCCCTGCGATGTCGTCTTGCGCCCGTTGTTGCCGTCGACCTCACCGGGCATCCGCAGCATGACAGCAGCGCACTCGGGGTTGTGGGCATCGGCAGCCGGCTCGACGGACAGAGCGGCACCGCAGCCGCTGAGACCCAGGCCCAGGACGGCGCAGCCGGCAGCGATGATGGGGAGGCGGTTCATGCCCTCCAGGTTAGTCGGTGTCCGTTCCGCTTGGCATACTGACCCCATGACATCACCTGCTCCCGGCACACCGCCGGTCTCACCTGGTGCCACGCTCGGCGACGTCGGCGAGGACGGCGTGCTCGCAGCCCTTATGGACGTGCTCCCGGCTCCCGGTCCCGAGGTGCGGGTCGGGCCCGGAGACGACGCTGCGGTCTCGACGGTGCGCGGGGATCTCGTCTCGACGACCGACATGCTCGTCGAAGGCGAGGACTTCCTGCCGGCCTGGACGGACCCGCATCGGCTCGGTATCAAGGCCGCCGCCCAGAACCTCGCCGATGTCCACGCGATGGGTGCCTCCCCGCACGGGATGCTGCTGACTCTCGGCGCGCCGAAGGACACTCGGCTGTCCTTCGTCCGGGAGTTCATGAGCGGTTTCGCTGAGGAGACCGCACGCGGGGGAGCACAGGTCCTCGGCGGCGACCTGTCCGGCGGGCCGGTCGTCATCATCTCCGTCACCGCCCTCGGCACGCTCGCCGCCCGCCCGCCGGTGCTGCGCAGCGGCGCACAGCCCGGCGATGCGATCGTGCTCGCCGGCACTGTCGGCCGGGCCGCAGCAGGACTCGACCTGCTGCTGGCCGAACCCGAACTTGCCGAAACGTCGGAACCGGCCCTGCGCGAGCTCATCGAAGTCCAGCGCAGCCCCCGGCCGGACTACGCCGCAGCCGCCCGGATTGCCGGCAGCGCGCACGCGATGATCGACGTCTCCGACGGACTCGCCGGCGACCTCGGCCGCATCGCCGCCGCCTCGCACGTCACCGCCGACCTCGACCCGGATGCCCTCGACGCACTCGCCGCACCGCTGCAGGCCGCCGCCGACCACCTCGGGAACGATGCCGACCCGCGGGACTGGGCGCTGCACGGGGGAGAGGACCACGGGTTCCTCGCCACCGTCGATGAGGCCGACGTTCCGGTAGGCTGGATGCGCATCGGCACCTGCCGCGAAGCCACTGAGAGCGGCGGCGTCACGATCGCCGGGCAGCCGGTGCAGGCAGGGTCGTTCCGGCACTTCGGCTGATCCGCACTGCGCAGGCGACGACGAGCGGGGGAGGGGAGCATGAACGAGCGCGATGCGCGCAATATCAACGGGCGGCTGGCCGCCCGCTGGGCCCGACGCACCGTCGAACGGATGCGCCGCGAACGCAACGACATCAACGCCATCAACGTCTTCCCCGTCGCCGACGGCGACACCGGCTCGAACCTCTACCACACCGTCCGCTCGGCCTACCGCGCCGTTGAGAACCTGCGCGGGGCCGTGACCCTCAGCGACGTCATCGGCGCGATGGCCACCGGCGCGCTGCGCGGAGCCCGCGGCAACTCCGGGCTCATCCTGTCTGTCGCCTTGCGCGGAGTCGCCGACGCCCTCGACGGAGTCACCGACCTCGACGCCCCGACCTTCGCCGGCGCACTCGAACTCGCCGCCGCCCGCGCCCGTACCGCCGTCGCCGCCCCGGTCGACGGCACCATGCTCACCGTGCTCGAGGCGATGGCCGCCGAAGCCCGCAGCCAGGCCGATGCCGGCGCTGACCTCATCACGCTCATCGCCGCCGTGCGCGAAACCTCCCAGCAGGCGCTGCTGGAGACCACCGGACAGCTGCCTGCGCTGAGCGAAGCCAACGTCGTCGACGCCGGTTCGTCTGGCATCGTCGAGCTCTTCGACCTGCTCTACCTCACCGTCACCGGTGAGGACCCCGCCGACCACCCCGCCCTGCACGCAGCCCACCTGACCGCCACGACCGGCGGCTCCACCGCCTCGGGCACTGACACCGGTGCAGGAGCCGACGCGGCTGCTGAGGAGTGCCGCGAACCGAGTGCCGGGGCGCTGCTGCACACCGGCGAACAGGGCTTCGAACTCGTCTTCTACGTCGCCGAGCGCCGCGACCGCACCCGGCAGGTGAAGAAGACCCTCACCGCCGCCGGTGGTGACTCGATCGTCGTGTCCTGGCCGATGATCCACGTGCACGTGCCCAGCGAGGACGCCACCCTGGAGACCCTGCGGTCGTGTGCCGACCTCGGGATCGACCGGCTGCGCGTCGAAGACCTCTCCGTCACCGGCGGCCGCACCCTGGCCACCACCGTCATCGCCGTCTGCTCCGGGGTCGGGATGCTCTTCGCCTGCGCGCTGCAGGACGCCCACGCCGTCAACGCCGACGGGGCAGCAGTCGCCGAGCAGATCGACGAGCTCATCGCCGAAGCCGACGCCCCCGTCATCGTCGTCCCCGACTCCGCGCAGCTGCTCGGCGAGCTGCGTCGCCGCTACGGCCACGGCAGAGAGGCCGCCGCAGACAGCACCGGCGGCGAGTCACGACAGCCGGTCTCGATCGTGCGCTCCCGCTCAGCTGCCGCAGTGCTCTCGGCACTGGCCGTCTACGACAGCGCAGCCCCAGCCGCGGAGGCGTTCGAGGACATGGCCGAATCAGCCGCCGCCACCCGGGTCGGAGGAGTCGTGCGCGCCGAGCGCAGCTCAGCCGGCCCGCTCATCTACGACCGCAACGACCTGCTTACGATCATCGACGGGCGGATCCGCAGCGTTGAGCAGAACCCCGCCGCCGCCGTCATCGCCTGCGCCGACCGGCTCCTCGGCGCCGGCGGTGAGGTCATGACGGTCGTCACCGGCGCACAGCTGCCGGCCAGTGCCGTCGATGCGTTGCTGCGCCACGCCGAGACCCGCCACCCCCTCGTCACCGTCGACATCGTCCGCTCCGAGCACCCCGAGGGCTGCGCGGTGCTCGGCGTCGAATAGATCGCGGAGAGCCGAGAAGATGACCCGCGAACCGATCGACGTCAGCACCCTGCTCGATGACGAGCGCCTGTCCGCTGACCTGCGCACCGTCGGGATCACCACTGTCGACGAAGCGCTGCGATACTTCCCGCGCCGCTATCTGCAGGCCGGCACCCTGAGCAATCTCGCCATGGTGATGGAGGAGGGCGCCGATGTCGCCTTCATGGCCCGTGTCGAATCGGTCACCACCCGGCAGATGCGGCGGCGCCGCGGCAGCATCACCACCGCCCGCGTCACCGACGGCTCCTTCATCGTCGATGTGCCGTTCTTCAACCAGCACTGGATCGCCGACAAGATGCTGCCGGGCACGGAGATCGCCATCAGCGGCAAAGTCGCCCGCCAGAACCCCCGCTACGGCACGGATGCGCACTTCCAGATCAAGAACCCGGTGTGGCTCAATCAGATCGCCGGCGATGAGCTGAGCTTCGAGACCCGCAGCCATCCGATCCCCATCTACCGGGCCACCAACCGCATCGCCACTCACCGGCTCGCCGCGGCCATCCGCACGATCCTCGACACCGCCCCTGAGGAGGCCTTCGCCGACCCGCTGCCCATCCAGGTGCTCAGCGATCGGCAGCTGCCGGATCTGCGCAGCGCCTATGGGCACATGCATCGGCCCGACACCATGGAGCAGGTCGCAGCCGCCCGGCAGCGCTGGAAGTTCGAGGAGGCCTTCGCCCTGCAGGCTCACCTGCTGGCGGAGAAGAGCCTGTGGAACCGGGAGCTGGCCCGCGAACTCCCCGGCCGGCCGGACGGCGCGCTCGCCTGCTTCGATGAGCACCTCGCTTTCCCGCTCACCGGCGCCCAGCAGCGCGCCGGCGATGAGATCGCCGCCGATCTCACCCGGGCCCATCCGATGAACCGGCTGCTGCACGGCGATGTGGGCTCCGGCAAGACGCTGGTGGCACTGCGGGCGATGCTCCAGGCCGTCGACTCCGGCGCCCAGGCGGCGATGCTCGCCCCCACCGAGGTGCTGGCCGCCCAGCACTACCGCTCCCTGCTGACGATGCTGGGCCCGCAGGCTGAGGATCCCTCGCTGTTCTCCCACAGCCGGCTGCCGAACGAACACACCCGCGTCCGCGTGGCGCTGCTGACCGGCTCGCTCACAGCAAAGGAGCGCAAAGAGCTGCTGCTGGGGCTGGTGTCCGGGCAGATCGACATCATCGTCGGCACCCACGCGCTGGTGTCCGATACGACGATCTTCAACGCCCTCGGCCTCGTCGTCATCGACGAGCAGCACCGCTTCGGCGTCGCCCAGCGGGAGGCGCTGCGCCGCAAATCCGCCGACTTCGCCCCGCACGCCCTCGTCATGACCGCGACCCCCATCCCACGCACCATGGCGCTGACGGTGTTCGGCGATCTGGAGACCTCGGTGCTCGACGAGCTGCCCCACGGTCCTAAGGACATCACCACCCACGCCTTCTCCCTCGGCGAGCACCCCAGCTGGCTCGGCCGCGTCCTCACGATCGTCGCCGAGGCCGCCGCGCAGGGACAGCAGACCTTCGTGGTGGCCTCGAAGATCGACTACGACCCCAGCCAGGGCGACCCGGTCACCGCACCGATCGGCGTCGACGAGCTGCTGCGCCGCCTTCAGGGACACCCCGCCGTCGCCCACCTGTCCATGGCGACCCTGCACGGCCGGATGAGCATGGAGGACAAAGACGCCGTCATGAGCGCCTTCGCCGCCGGTGAGCTCGACGTCCTCATCGCCACGACCGTCATCGAGGTCGGCATCGACGTGCCGCGCGCCCGCATCATGGTGATCTTCGATGCGGAGAGCTTCGGCATCGCCCAGCTGCACCAGCTGCGCGGCCGGATCGGCCGCGATGGGAAGCCCGCCACCTGCTTCCTGCTCACCCACCAGCCCACCGAGACCGAGGCGATGGAGCGGCTGCAGACCGTCGCCGGGACCCTCGACGGCTTCGCCCTGGCCGAATACGACATGGAGAAGCGCCGCGAAGGCGATGTGCTCGGCCGCACCCAGTGGGGCCGGACCTCGCTGACCCATCTGTCGGTCGCCCGGGACAAACGCGTCATCGAAGAGGCCCGGAAGGCCGCGGCCGCGGTCGTCGACGCCGATCCGCTGTTCGAGGCCTATCCGCACCTGCGCGACTTCATCGACACGATCATCGGTCCCGACGGCAGCTTCAGCAGTTCGGCCAGCTGAGCATGCGCATCATCGCCGGCCGCTTCAAAGGCCGCCGCCTCAAGACGCCGGCAGGGGGGAACACCCGGCCCACCTCCGACCGGGTGCGCGAATCGCTGTTCTCCTCCCTTGAGAGCCTCGACGTCCTCACCGGCGCGCAGGTCCTCGACCTCTGCGCCGGTTCCGGTGGCCTCGGCTTCGAAGCGCTCTCCCGCGGCGCGGCGCACGTGACGTTCATCGAACGCGCCGCCGCGGTGTGCCGGGTCATCACCGCCAATGCCCGCGCGCTGCGTGCAGCACGGGAGGTCGACGTCGTCCAGGCGCCGGCCGCCTCGGGAGCGGCACGCCTGCCGGCCGGCAGCATCGACCTCATCTTCGCCGACCCGCCCTATCCCATGCCCGAAACCGAGGTCGCCGAGATCCTCGAGGCCTGCCGGCCGCTGCTGCGCGACGCGGAGGCCCTCATCGTGCTCGAACGCTCCAGCCGCTCGCCTGAGCCCAGCCTGCCGGCGGGTCTGGAGGTGTTCCGGCACCGGAAGAGCGGCGAGACCGCGCTGTGGTTCCTGCAGCTGGAAGACGCAGAGACGAGCGCGGTTCCGGCTCAGTGATCGAGCACAGCGGAGAGGAACTTCGCGGTGCGCTGATGCGTCGGATGTGTGAAGATCTGCTCGGGCGGGCCGTCTTCGATGATCTGACCGCCGGAGAACATCATCACCCGCTGCGAGACGTCGCGGGCGAACTGCATCTCGTGGGTGACGATGAGCATCGTGATGTCGGTGGTCTCGGCGATCTCGCGCAGCACCTTGAGCACATCGTCGACGAGCTCCGGGTCGAGCGCTGAGGTCACCTCGTCGAGGAGCAGCACCTCCGGATCCATCGCCAGCGCACGGGCGATCGCCACCCGCTGCTGCTGACCGCCGGAGAGCTTGGTGGGATGCTCGTTCTCCTTATCGGCCAGCCCCACCTTCTCCAGCAGCTCGCGCGCCTTGTCGAGCGCATCCGACTTCGACATCCCGAGCACATGCATCGGCGCTTCGATGATGTTCTCGGCCACCGTCATATTGGGGAACAGGTTGAAGTGCTGGAACACCATGCCGATCTGCTTGGTGTTGCTGCGCACCTGCTTCTTCGGCAGCGCCACGCGCTTGCCGCCGCGGTTCTCATGGGTCAGGGGAGTGCCGTGGACGTAGATATAGCCGTCCGTGAGCGTCTCCAGGGTCATGATGAGCCGCAGGATCGTCGTCTTGCCCGAACCGCTGGGGCCGATGAGCGTCACCCGCTCGCCGGGTGCGACGGTGAAGTTGAGGTCCTTGAGAACCGTGTTGTCGCCGAAGCGCTTCTCAACACCGGAGAACTCGATGGCCGGCTGGGCTCCCGCCGCCGAGGCGGTGGCGGCGCTGGCCGGCTGGGTCTCGTCAGTACCGGGCAAGGGATTTCTCCAATCGTCGGATGAGCAGTGAGGTCGGGTAGCTGGCGGCCAGGAAGATGAGGCCGGCGATGGTGAACGCCTCGGTGTAGGCGAAGTGCCGGCCGCCGTACTGCTGGGCGGAGGTGACGAGCTCGACGACGCCGATCGCGAACAGGAACGGCGTGTCCTTGAACATCGCCACCGCATAGTTGCCCAGCGACGGCACCGTGGCGCGCAGCGCCTGCGGCAGCACGATCGAGCGGAACGCCCGGACCGGCGGCAGGGACAGGGCGCTGATCGCCTCCCACTGGCCCTTGGGCACCGCGTCGATGCCGGCGCGGTAGCTCTCGGACATGTACGTCGAATAGTGCACGCCGATGATGATGAGCCCCAGCGTCAGCGACGGAATGCCGGCGAGCACCGGGTTCTTGGCGAACAGGAAGTAGATGAACAGCAGCTGCACCACCAGCGGCGTATTGCGCACGAAGGCGACGGCGAGCTTGAGCAGCCAGTTGATCCACCGGGGCAGCGCCCGCAGCAGCACTGCGATGATGAGGCCGAGGACGACGGCGATGAGGGTGCCGCCGAGGGTGGCGATGAGCGTCTTGCCGAAGCCTTCGAGCAGCATCGGCAGCGCATCGAGTGCCCGCGACCAGCTCCACATCAGCTCACCACCCCCTTCTTCGGTCCGTGCTGGCGGAAGAGCACACCGCGCAGCGCACCGGACTTCTCACGGCGGCCGAGGCGGACAGCGGCGCGCTGTTCGAGGAAGTCCATGCCCACCTGCAGCAGCCAGGCGAGGACGAAGTAGCCGAGCAGGCCTACGGAGTAGGAGAAGAAGGTGTCGCCGGTGGCCTGCCGCAGCTGATCGATGCGGTCAGTGAGGTCCTGCAGCGTGATGAACGAGACGACGGCGGTGCCCTTGAGCAGCTGGATGAGCAGCGTCGCCAGCGAAGGGATCATGAGCAGCCAGGCCTGCGGGAAGATGATGCGCCGCATCATCCGCACCGGCGAGATGCTCAGTGCGGTGGCCGCCTCCCACTGGCCGCGGTCGACATGCGCGATCGAGGAGCGCACCACCTCGGCGGAATAGGCGCCGTAGTTGAGCGCGAGAGCGAAGATGCCGCAGCTGAGCGGATCGAGATTCACCCCCAGCAGCGGCAGCACATAGAAGAGCCAGAAGAGCTGCACGAGCAGCGAGGTGCCGCGGAAGAACTCGACGATGATGCGGGCGGGCACGCCCAGCCAGCGGTACGGGCTGGCCATCGCCAGGCCGAGCAGCACGGCGATGAGCAGCGCGCCGGCGGCACCGCCGCCGGTGAGCATGAGCGTGACCTTGAGCCCGTCCCACAGCTGGGGCAGCTGATTCAGGAGAGCGGAGAGATTGTCTGTCATGAGAGCGTGTCTGTCATGTGCGGGCCTGAGAATCCTGAGGGGTCGGCTGGGAACACATCGTCACCGGTGAGCGGCCCGCACCCGAGGTGCAGGCCGCCCGGCCGATGACGCTGGCGGTGCAGCAGCAGGCTGCGATCAGCTCGGCAGGTCGCCCGAGCACAGCTGCTCGGTGGTGATGGAGCCGTCCGGGCGCTCCTCGGCGGTGAAGCCGAACTCGCCGACGATCTCCAGGTAGCGCTCCTCATCGCCGACGATCTCCTCGAGCTTCTCGTTGTAGGCCTCGAGCAGGTCTTCGTCATCGGTGCGGAAGACCGTGCCGCCTGCGCCGATCTGCGGCACCCCGTCGATCTCCTGCACGAAGGAGTCGGTCACCTCGACACCGGCGTCGGGGTTGTTGTCGGCCATCCAGTTGAGCGAGATGCCGGTGAGCGCGAAGACATCGGCGCGGCCGGAGGTCACCATGTCCATGCCGTCCTGCGGAGTGCCCACCTCGGTGGAGCCCTCGATGCCGAGGTCGGCGGCGTAGTCGGATTCGATCGCACCGGTCATCGTCGCCAGGGTCAGATCCGGGTTGGCGGCGACGTCGTCGAGGGTCGAAAGGTTGTGCGGATTGCCCTCTTCGACCATGAGCGCGGTCGTGTACATGAACTCCGGGCTGGAGAAGTTGGCCTGCTCGCAGCGATCCGGCAGGATCGACATGCCGGCGGAGACGACATCGAAGCGGTTGGCGTTGAGGCCTGGGATGAGGCCGCCGAATTCGGTGAGCACGCCGTCGACCTCCTCGACGCCGAGCTCCTTGAAGATCTCCCGGTGCAGAGCGACGGTCGCGCCGGTGAGCTCGCCATCGGCTTCGAAGCTGTAGGGGGCCTCACCAGCGAAGCCCACGGTGATCTTCTTCTCCTCCTGGATCTTCTCCAGGGTGTTGCCGGCCTCCGAACCGCCGCCTCCGCAGGCAGCGACGAGGCCGAGGGAAGCGACAGCGGCAACGGCTGCCAGAGGACGAGCGATTCGGCGGTTGCGCATAGTGTTCTCCGTTTCGTGTATTCAGCATTCGACAGCGGGCAAGCCGTGCGGATGAGGATCCTTATGACCTGCATCACTGCTGAACAACGTAGTCGAGGCGCAGCGTGAAGCCCCCAGCTTCTGCGGGAGCGTTAGGACATCGTTACATGCATACGCGGCGCATCGGTCGCGGGAACCGGCCGCGCCCGAGGTGTCCTGCGCTAGTCTGAGAGCGTCCCCTGCCCCGGATGGAACGGATGCGCATGAAGGTCGTCTGCCCCGGCTCCTATGACCCGGTCACCGTCGGACACATCGACATCGCCGCCCGTGCGGCCGCACTGTTCGACGAGGTCGTCATCGCGGTCGTGCACAATCCGTCGAAGACCGGTCACTATCCGGTCGCCCAGCGCATCGAGCTCATCGCAGCGGCGCTGGCCGCTGAGCCGCGCACCGCAGAGGCCGCCAACATCAGCATCGACGATGTGCCCGGCGGGCTGCTCGTCGACTACTGCCGGACGATCGGCGCCACCGCCGTCGTCAAGGGGCTGCGCTCGGGCACCGACTTCGCCTATGAGCTGCCGATGGCGCTCATGAACCGCCACCTCACGGACCTGGAGACGATCTTCCTGCCCGGCGACCCGCGCTTCGAACACGTCTCCTCCTCACTCATCCGCGAAGTCCACGCCCTCGGCGGCGATGTCTCCGAGCTCGTGCCCGCGGCGGTGCTCGCAGCGATGGACGCCAAGCGCGACCGCTGAGAGCCTGCGGCCCCGCCATGTGGGTCACAGCCGCCCAAGTGGCAATCACTGGGCGAAGCCATTAGACTGTTTCCTTGCGTGTGATCCGTTGCGTGCCGACATCACGGACAGCGTCCAAACCGGAGGTGAAGACACATGAGCAGTCGATCTGACCTCATCGTCGACCTTCGCTCGCTCGGCCTGGCAGACAGGCCCGGCGAATGGACCCGGCTGGAACGTGACGTCCCGGCTCCGGCGGATCTGCGGATCGAGATGATCGGAGTGCCAACCGGTTCGCCGCTTCACCTGGACCTGCAGCTCGACTCCGTGGTGGAGGGGATCTTCGTCTCCGGCACCGTCACGGCCACAGCCCAGGGACAGGACGCCCGCACGCTGGAGGACCTGGAGGTTCCGCTGAACGTGGAGCTGTCCGAACTCTTCGCGTACGAGGTCGAAGAAGGCGACGAGGAGACATATCCGGTTGATCGCGATCGGATCGACCTCGAACCGGCGATCCGAGACGCACTCGTCATGGCTTTGCCGTTCCGTCCTCTCAAGGATGGGGAGGATGCGGACGAGTTCCGGTACACCGTCGGCGAGGACATTGTCGAAGAGGCACCGGAAGATGACCCACGCTGGTCAGAACTGAAACGACTGTTAGAAGAGAAAGAGAGCTAGACGTGGCTGTTCCCAAGCGAAAGATGTCGCGCAGCAATACCCGCCACCGTCGTTCGCAGTGGAAGGCCAAGGTTCCGACCCTGGTCAAGACTGTGGAGAACGGTCGCGTTGTGTACTCGCGCCCGCACCAGGCCAAGGTGGTTGAGGACTCCGCCGGCACCCCGCTGTTCCTTGAATACAAGGGACGCAAGGTCGCCGACATCTGATTCGGTTCTGCACCGGAATCGCATCAGACAGTGGAATCAGCACCTGATCTGAACACACTCAACGAGCGTCTCGGGGTCGACATCGACCCCGAGACGCTTCGTCTTGCCCTCACGCACCGCAGCTACGCGTTCGAGAACGGCGGCATCCCCACCAATGAGCGCCTCGAGTTCCTCGGCGACGCCGTCCTGCAGCTCGTTGCCACCGAGTCGCTGTTCCTCGACAACCCCGAGTTGCCCGAGGGCCGGCTGGCGAAGATGCGCGCCGCCGTGGTCAACACCCGTGCGCTGGCACAGATCGCCCGGCGTCTGAAGATCGGCAAGTTCGTGCTGCTGGGCAAGGGCGAGGAGATGACCGGCGGGCGGACGAAGGACTCGATCCTCGCCGATACCGTCGAATCCCTCATCGGCGCCTGCTTCATCAGCTGCGGCCGCGCAGAGGCCTTCGCGCTCGTCCACCGGCTCATCGACGACATGCTCATCGACGCCGTCCGCCTCGGCGCCGGCATGGACTACAAGACGACTCTGCAGGAAGCCGCCGCCGATCTCAGCCTCGGCGCCGTCGTCTACGAGGTCACCGGCCGCGGCCCCGACCACGCACGCGTCTTCACCGCCGTCGCCCTGCTCGGCGGGACGGCATGGGGCACCGGCGAGGGCACCTCGAAGAAGGCCGCAGAAGCCGTCGCCGCCGAGGCGGCCGTCACCGCGATCCGCGCCGCCCACCCGGACTACAGCCGGCACTGAGCCGATCGCTGTGCCCGAGCTTCCCGAAGTCGAATCCGTCCGCCGCGGTCTGGCCGAATGGCTGCCCGGCGCCCGCGTCGACGCCGTGCGTCTGTACGACCCGCGGATCCTCGGCACAGCCTCCCAGCGCATCATCGCCCCGGCCGCAGCCGAGGCGTTCGCCACCGGCATCACCGGTGCGGCTTTCGACGTGCCCGCCCGCCGAGGCAAGTTCCTCTGGGTGCCGCTGGCCGATCACCGGCGTGCGCTGTCCGTCCATTTGGGGATGAGCGGCCAGTTCCGCATCCATGAACCCGGTGACCCGCTGCACCGGCACACCCGTGCCGATTTCGCTTGCTTCGCACCCAGCGGCCGGGAGTTCTCACTTCGGTTCGTCGACCAGCGGATCTTCGGCCACCTCGGCATCGACGAGCTCACCGTCCCCGCCCAGTGGAACAGCCACCTGCCGGTGCCTGCGCAGATGGCCCACATCGCCCCAGATCCGCTGGAAGCAAGCACCGACCTCGAAGCGATCGCCCGGGTGGTCAAGACGAAGCGCTCAGCGATCAAATCCGTGCTGCTCGACCAGAGCGTGCTCAGCGGCATCGGCAACATCTACGCCGACGAAGCTCTCTATCGCGCTCGGGTCCACCCGCTCGCCCAAGCCGCTCGTCTGCGGATCTCCCGGGTGCGGGCTGTGCTGGAATCTGCCCGCGAGGTGATGCTCGAAGCCCTCGCGCAGGGTGGGACGAGCTTCGACGCCCTCTACGTCAACGTCAACGGCGAGTCCGGTTACTTCGACCGCTCTCTCGGCGTCTATGGCCGTACCGGTCAGCCGTGCCTGCGCTGCGGAACTCTCATCACTCGGCTCGTCGTCGGCGGCCGCGGCACACACATCTGCCTGCAGTGCCAGAAACCGCAGCGCTGAGCTGCCGAGGTGGAAATCAGTAGTGGTAGCGAGCCTGCAGGATAACGAGGTCATCACCGTCGACAAGATAGACGAGCCTGTGCTCCTCAGTGATCCGACGCGACCAGGATCCCTGCGCACCGTACTTGAGTTGCTCCGGCTTGCCGATGCCGGCGAAAGGCTCGCGCAAGCAGGCATCGATGAGCGTATTGATGCGTTTGAGAATCTTCCGGTCAGCAGTCTGCCAGTACCTGTAGTCCTCCCATGCTGACCGGTCCCAGACCAAGCGCACTTAGGCGGACCTCTCAATCTCGTCGGACCGGTCGAGCTCGTGCACCTCGGTGTCGCCCGAGGTGGCGCGCTCATACGCGTCGAGCAGCCGACGGGCGTTGGCCGGCGAGCGGAACAGGTAGGCGGTCTCCTGCCATGCCGCATACTCGTCGGCCGGCATGAGGACGGCGTTGCCTTTCCGGGAGACGATCTCGACGGCCTCCCGGTCATCATTGATGCGTTCGATGAGAGGGAACAGGGTCTTACGGGCTTCGCTGGCGCTGATGGACATGAACCGCTCGCTTCCATGGATGAGTTGTACCTATTAATGGTACCACTTTGGATGGGTTCTCCGGGACCCAGCTTTCGAGCAACTCTCCCGAACCTCATGCAAGCCCTCGGGCTCATGGAGGAAGCCAGAGGGCTGTTTCAGCGCGTCGACATCGATAACTTCCCGAAGAAGCAGTCCCGTTGTGAGCTGGGACACTGAATAGTGATTTTCCGATACCGTGGAAGTCTTCGACGCCGGTACCAGAGACCGCGCCGGTGAAACGGAACAGATCTGGAATTGGACACTGATGCCCGACGTACACAGCACCCCTCCCTCTCGCCGATCGACCCTGGTGACGATTGCGAGCTTCGCCTGCTTCTGGCTCATCCTCACCATCGTCTCCGCAATACGCGATGACGCCTCGACTGCCGCAGCGATCAGCGTTGCGTCCGCTGTTCCGCTGATCATCTGCTCCGGGATCATGCTCTGGCGCAACCGGCGGCGACGCCGGCGCGCTGATCACAGCTGAAGGCGCCAACCACCTCGGGAACGGTGTCCTCCGATGCGTGCGTGAGACCGTCGAGCGACTGTCGCGGCTGGTCAGCCCCGGCGCGGCGGGCCAGACGGTAGACTTTCGCACAATGTCACCGCCGGCGTGACACCGGAACCGACCGCGGAGAGGAGCTGAGGCGATGTACCTGAAGTCGCTGACGCTGCGCGGTTTCAAGTCCTTCGCCTCAGCCACCACACTCGCCTTCGAACCCGGCATCACCTGTGTCGTCGGGCCCAACGGCTCGGGCAAGTCCAATGTCGTCGACGCGCTGGCCTGGGTGATGGGGGAGCAGGGGGCGAAGAACCTGCGCGGCGGGAAGATGGACGACGTCATCTTCGCCGGCACCTCCTCCCGGCAGGCACTCGGGCGCGCCGAGGTGTCGCTGACGATCGACAACACCGACGGTGCGATTCCGATCGAGTACACCGAGGTGACGATCTCCCGGACGCTTTTCCGCACCGGCGGCAGCGAGTACGCCGTCAACGGCGCACCGGCCCGGCTGCTCGACATCCAGGAGCTGCTCAACGACTCCGGTCTGGGCAAGGAGATGCACGTCATCGTCGGGCAGGGCCGGCTCGACCAGATCCTGCACGCCGACCCACTCGAGCGCCGCGGCTTCATCGAAGAGGCCGCCGGGGTGCTCAAGCACCGCCGTCGCAAGGACAAGGCGCTGCGCAAGCTCACCGGTCTGCAGACCAACCTCGACCGGGTCGCCGACCTGCGTGCCGAACTCGCTCGGCAGCTCGGCCCGCTCGGCCGGCAGGCCAAGGCAGCCAAACGCGCCGCTGTCGTGCAGGCGACGCTACGCGACACCGCCGCCCGGCTGCTCGCCGACGACATCGTCCAAGTCCAGGCCCGGCTGGAGACCATCACCGGGCCCGAGGACTCCCAGCAGCGCCGCGAACAGCTGCAGGCCGCGCTCACCGACATCGACGAGCGGATCCGCGAAGTCGAGACACAGCTGCGCGACCACGACTCCGGCGCCGAGGCGATCCGCACCCGGCTGCGCACCGCCGGCAACCGCGCCACCCGAGCTACCGCGCTGGCCCAGCGGGCAGGCGACCGGATCGGGTTCCTCGAACAGGCCCCGGTCGACCGCAGCGGCGGTGACAGCCCCGATGCGATCCGTGCCAGGGCTGCGAAGTTCGAAGAGGAACTCGAAACCGTGGCAGCCGATCACGAGCAGAAAGCCGCCGAACTCGCCGAGCTCACAACCCGGCGCGATGAGGCGGCCGGGAAGCTGAAGGAAGCCGAGCAGCAGCTCACCGTCCAGCGCCAGCGCATCGCCCAGCGGCTGCGAGAGCGCTCCAGCGTCGAATCCGCCCGCGATGTCGCGCGCAAGACCCTCGCCGATGCTCAGCGTCAGCTCGCAGGCCTCGGCGAACAGGAATCGTCCCTTACCAGCAGGCTCAACGAGGCGAAGACGGCATTGGCGTCAGCCCAGCAGCAGGCGCAGGACACCGAATCCGGGGAGACCGCCCTCGACGAAGCCCACGAAGCGGCACTTGAGAAGCTCAACGCGCTGCAGGAGACGAAGTCGCAGGACGAAGCCGAACGTGACGAGATCCGCACCGAACTCGGCCAGGCCAACGCCCGGGTCGAGGCGCTGCAGATGAGCACCCGGCTGGCCGCCGAGACCGCTGAGCTGCTCGACAGCGGACTGCCCGGCATCCAGAGTGCCGTCGGCGATCAGCTCGACATCACCCCCGGCTGCGAAACCGCGATCACCGCCGTCCTCGGCGAACTCGCCGGAGCTGTCGTCGTCGACGACATCGATGCCGCACTCGCCGTGCTCACCCACGTCGGCGAGGACACCGACGTCGACCTCGTCGTGGCCGGAGCGCCGAACGCCGCCACGGGCACGACGGGTGCGCCGGCGGCCACCGCCTCGGGCGCGGAAGCCCCCGACCTGAGCCGCGGAGTGGCAGCACTCGACCTCGTCTCCACCAGCCATGCTGGTCTGGCAGCACTGCTGACGGCCAGCCTCGGCGAGGTCATCGTCGTCGACTCCGCTGACACCGCCGCCGCGCGTGCCCGCGACGCCGGCGGAAGGACCTTCGTCACCCCGGCCGGTGAGGTGTTCTCACCCTTCCGGGTGGCCCGGGCCAGCTCCGGAGAGGGCGCGCGCATCGCCTCACGCCAGGCGCTGGCCGAAACCGTCGAGAAGGTCGAGGCACTCGAGCGGTCGCTGGCCGCCGTGGAGAAGCGCCTGGCTGATGCCGAACCCGGCATCAGCCAGGCACAGACCGCAGTCGACGAGGCGCTGGAGAAGCTGTATGCCTCCGATGCGCAGATCGTGGCCGTCGGCCAGGAAGTCTCCCGCGCAGCAGAGGAAGTCCAGCGCCTGGAGAAGACCCTCGCCGGCACCGACGAAACCCGCAGCAGGCTCAGCGACGACATCGCGCAGGCCGAAGCCGAACTCGCACGCGCCGAAACCGCGCTGCAGGCCAACACCGACCACGTCGAGGAGGAACCGGACACGAGCGAACGCGACCGACTCGCCGCACGCGTCGCAGGACTTGGCGATGAGGTGATGGAAGCCCGCATCGCCGAACGCGGACTCAGCGACCGCGTCGGCTTCCTCACCGACCGGATCCGCGGCCTCGAGCGGGCAGCCAAGCAGGAGGAGGACGCCCGTGCCCAAGCCGCCCGGGCCGCAGCACGGCGGCGCGCCCAGGCCGCATCAGCCCGCGTCATCGAACGACTCGCCGAAGCGCTCGCCACTCGGCTCAAGGACATCGAAGCCCGCGCCGAAACCGAACTGGCCGAATCGAAGACCCGGCACGAACAGCTCGACGAGGAGCTGCGCCGGCTGCGCGAATCCCGCACCAGCCAGGCCGATGAGCTCACCGCTGTCACTGATGCCGAACACCAGGCCCAGCTGGCACGCGAACGGTTCGTCCTCACCCTCGATGAGCTCACCCGGCGGGCCCGCGAGGAGATCGGCCTGTCGCCGGAGAACCTCGTCGACCAGTTCGGACCGCACATGCCGGTGCCGATCCTGGACGAGACAGCCGGTCGCGACGACGACGGCCCGGCCGGCGAGGTGCCCTACGTTCGTGCCGATGTCGAGAAAGCGCATGCCGCTGCCGAGAAGGAGCTGAAGAAGATCGGGGCGGTCAACCCGCTGGCATTGGAGGAGTACGCCGCGCTCAACGAGCGCCACGACTACCTCGAAAAGCAGATCAACGACATCGAGACGAGCCGGCGCGACCTGCTCAAGCTCGTCGACGACGTCGACGAGCACGTCCGCGCCGTCTTCGCTGAGGCGTTCGCCGACACCCAGCGGGAGTTCGCCGATATCTTCTCCCGCCTGTTCCCCGGCGGTGAGGGCCGGCTCGAACTCACCGAACCCGATGACATGCTCGCCACCGGCGTCGACGTCTACGCCCGCCCGGCCGGCAAGAAGGTCAAACGGCTCTCCCTGCTCTCCGGCGGTGAGCGCTCCCTGGTGGCGATTGCGATGCTCGTGGCGATCTTCAAAGCCCGCCCGAGCCCGTTCTACGTCATGGACGAGGTCGAGGCCGCCCTCGACGATCTCAACCTGTCCCGCCTGCTCACGGTGTTCCGGGAGCTGCAGGAGTCCTCACAGCTCATCGTCATCACCCACCAGAAGCGCACGATGGAGATCGCCGACGCCCTCTACGGCGTCACCATGCACGGCGATGGTGTGTCGAGGGTGATCTCTCAGCGAATTCACCGCGGCGAATGACGTGGGTGCGCCGCCGGCGCGGTGGAGGGGAGATACACTATCGGGGACACACGCTCTATGCCTCGGTGTTCATGCGTTCGCACACGCGCGCACACCTGATGAGAAGGAGACCCCAGCGCATGCCCGCAGCTCAGCCCATCTCGGAGACGCCATGGGCATAGGCGGCGGTCTTGCGGTTCTCATCGGCCTGGGCGCCACGGTGCTCATCGGCCTCGTCATCGTGCTCGTCGTGGCACTGCCCGGTCTGCAGTCCGAAGGCCGGATCAAGAGCGACCGCACGCAGCGGTTCCGGCTGCCGAACGAATGGACCGGCTACGACGACGAAGCGCATGGCTTCTTCGGCCACGACGAGGAGACCTCGCATCTGGCCACTCGTGAACAGGCGGCCGTCACCGCGATGCGCGAGCACTCCTATGTGCTGCGCCCGCAGCCGCGCCGCCACTGCACCCCGGCCCTGCTGACATTCCGCCCGCGGACCCGGCACTGGAAGGTGCCGGAGACCGGATCGGGCTTCCGCACAGCACTGACCCTGCTGTTCGGGTGAACCCGTGCCGTGCCGGTGAGCTGCGCCGCACCTGCACGCGCGTGCCGCTGGCAGCTTGCCAGCCCGCACCGCACATGACACTGTGCCAAGTGAAGCGCCCACCTGCGGGCGCATGACCAACGACCGCCGCCGGCCCGCCTGACTGTTTGGAGATGATCGTGGACGCTCTGACCGGAGACTCGCTGCTGTGGATCGTGCTCATCGGCGCGGCCGTGCTCATCATCGGCGCTGCGCTGCTCTTCGTTCCCAAGCGCCGTAAGCCCGTCCCGCCGGAGAGCGAGCTGCCCGACCTCACCGAGGAGGCCGCGGGAGACCTCGAACCCGGGGAGGAACCGCCTGCCGATTCCGCCGAGGCGCCGGTCGCCGTTGAGACGCCGACCGAACCGAAGACCCGGCTCGCGAAGCTGCGCAGCCGCCTGGCGAAGTCGAACTCCACCATCGGCCGCGGCCTGCTGGCCCTGCTCTCGCGCGACACCCTCGACGAGGCCACGTGGGAGGAGATCGAAGACACCCTCATCATGGCCGACCTCGGCGTCGACACCACCACCGAGCTCGTCGACCGGCTGCGCGAACGCGTCCGCGTGCTTGGCACCCGCGAACCGGAGACCGTCCGGGAACTGCTGCGCGAAGAGCTCATCGCCGTCGTCGACCCGACGATGGACCGCAGCCTCAACGTCAACCGCGACACCGCCGGCACCCCCGGCGCTGACCCGGCGGTTGTGCTCGTCGTCGGCGTCAACGGCTCCGGCAAGACGACGACTGTGGGCAAGATCGCCCGCGTGCTCGTCGCCGAGGGCCGCAGCGTCCGCCTCGGCGCAGCCGACACCTTCCGTGCCGCGGCGGCCGAGCAGCTGATGACCTGGGGCGAGCGCGTCGGCGTCGAGACGGTCAGGGGAGAGGAGGGCGCCGACCCCGCCTCGGTCGCCTATGCCGCTGTCGAGAAGGGCAAGGTCGACGGCGCCGAGGTGGTGCTCGTCGACACTGCCGGGCGCCTGCAGAACAAGCGCGACCTCATGGACGAGCTCGGCAAGGTCCGCCGCGTCGCCTCCCGCCCGCTGAGCGAAGAGGGCCACGACATCGACGAGGTGCTGCTCGTCCTCGACGCCACCACAGGCCAGAACGGCATGCAGCAGGCCAAGGTGTTCTCCGAGGCCGTCCACATCACCGGCATCGTGCTCACCAAGCTCGACGGCACCGCCAAGGGCGGCATCGTCGTCGCCGTTCAGCGCGCCCTCGGCGTGCCGGTCAAGCTCATCGGCCTCGGCGAGGGTGCTGATGACCTGGCGCCCTTCGACGCAGCAGGATTCGTCGACGCGCTGCTGGCCGAATGATGTGCGGCGCCTGACCGGAGCCGCCTGGGCCAAGGCGACCGGCACCTCGGCAGCCAAAGCTTAGGCGACCGGCACCTCGGCGCCGTGCTGCCCGTCATCTCGGTGCGTTATCCTGAGATGCTGATAAGCCCTGACTCTGACGAAAGCTAAAGACCTTCGTGTTCAACTCACTCTCCGATCGTCTGACATCGACCTTCAAGAACCTGCGCGGCAAGGGCAGACTGTCCGAAGCCGATGTCGATGCCACGATCCGGGAAATCCGGCGCGCGCTGCTCGATGCCGACGTCGCCCTGCCGGTCGTGCGCACCTTCACCGGCAATGTGCGTGAACGCGCCCTGTCGTCTGAGGTCTCAGCCGCGCTCAACCCCGGCCAGCAGGTCGTCAAGATCGTCAACGACGAGCTCGTCTCCATCCTCGGCGGGCAGACCCGCCGCCTGCAGTTCGCCAAGCGTCCGCCGACGGTCATCATGCTCGCCGGCCTGCAGGGCGCCGGTAAGACCACCCTGGCCGGCAAGCTCGCCCACTGGCTCAAGTCTGAAGGCCACCGGCCGATGCTCGTCGCCGCCGACCTGCAGCGCCCCAACGCCGTCAACCAGCTGCAGATCGTCGGTGAGCGCGTCGGCGCCTACACCTATGCCCCGGAGCCGGGCAACGGCGTCGGCGATCCGGTCAAGGTCGCCACCGATTCGATCGCTGTGGCCAAGTCGAAGCTGCACGACGTCGTCATCGTCGACACCGCCGGCCGCCTCGGCATCGACGAGGAGCTCATGCAGCAGGCCGCCGACATCCGCGCGGCCGTCAACCCCGATGAGGTCCTCTTCGTCATCGACGCGATGATCGGTCAGGACGCCGTGCAGACCGCCGAGGCCTTCCTCAACGGCGTCGATTTCACCGGCGTCGTGCTCTCCAAGCTCGACGGCGACTCCCGCGGCGGTGCCGCACTGTCGGTCGCACAGGTGACCGGCAAGCCCATCATGTTCGCCTCGACCGGCGAGGGCATGAAGGACTTCGAGCAGTTCCACCCGGACCGGATGGCCGACCGGATCCTCGATATGGGCGATATCCTCACCCTCATCGAGCAGGCCGAGAAGACCTTCGACCAGGAGCAGACGGAGAAGCTGGCGAAGAAGGTCCAGGCCGGCGAGGACTTCGACCTCAACGACTTCCTCACCCAGATGGCTGCTGTGAAGAAGATGGGCTCGCTGAAGAAGATGATCGGCATGATGCCGGGCATGAGCCAGTACAAGGAGGCGATCGACGCCTTCGACGAGCGCGAAGTCGACCGTGTCGAAGCGATCGTCAAATCGATGACCCCGCAGGAGCGGACCAACCCCAAGATCCTCAACGGCTCCCGCCGGGCGCGCATCGCCCGCGGCTCCGGCACCACCGTCACCCAGGTGAATCAGCTCATGGAGCGCTTCGCTGCTGCGCAGAAGATGATGCGCCAGATGGGCAGGGGCGGCGGCATGCCTGGGATGCCGGGCGGTGCCGGCGGTCCAGGGATGGGCGGTATGCCGGGCATGCCCGGGATGCCCGGCGCCGGCGGGCGCGGACCCAGCCGGAAGAAGAAGGGCAAGAAGGGCCGTCCGGCAGGCAAGTCCGGCAACCCGGCCAAGCGCGCAGAGCAGGAGCGGCTCGCACAGCTCAAGCGCGAAGGCAAGGAGCCCACGCCCACCGGCTCGGCCTTCGGCAACCTCGGCCTCGACAAGGACGAGGACATCGATCTGTCGAAGCTGCCCAAGGGCTTCGGCGGAATCTTCGGCAAGGACTGATGAGACTCAGCCGACACCTCGGGCCCGGTGCGCGCCGGTTGGCGCCGGGTGCGTATTTCTGGCAGAATATCCGCTTGTACTCGACTGTGCTCGGACCCTCTCAACCGCAGCGCAGTCCGGTCCACGCGCGCGTCAGCTGAGTCTATCCCCACGGATGCGGTGACGCCTGCAGCACCTAACATGCAAAAGGAGACACCACTACAGTGGCAGTCAAGATTCGACTCACCCGCATGGGCAAGATCCGTGCACCCTTCTACCGTGTTGTCGTTGCCGACTCCCGTACCCGCCGTGACGGCCGTGCGATCGAGGAGATCGGCATCTACCACCCGACCCGTGAGCCCTCGGTCATCGAGATCGACTCCGAGCGCGCACAGTACTGGCTGTCCGTCGGCGCGCAGCCGACCGACCAGGTCAAGGCACTGCTGAAGCTCACCGGCGACTGGGCGAAGTTCACCGGCGAAGGCGACACTGAGAACCGCGTGAAGCCGCAGCAGGAGAAGGAGGGCTTCACCGCTCCGGCCGCTGACTCGGTCGTCAAGGAGACGAAGAAGGACGACGAAGACGAGCAGGCTGAGGAGAAGTCCGCCGAGGCACCGGTCGAGGACAAGGCTGACGAGACCGCTGAGGCCCCGGCTGAGGAATCGGCCGAGGCTGGAAGCGAAGAGAGCTGATCATGCTCTCGCAGGCTCTCGACCACCTCGTGCGCGGCATCGTCGACAACCCCGATGATGTCTCGGTGCGCTCGCGCGGCTCCCACCGCGGCACCACGCTCGAAGTCCGCGTCCACCCCGACGATCTCGGCCGCGTCATCGGCCGCTCGGGTCGCACCGCCAAGGCGCTGCGCACCGTCATGAGCGCGCTCGCCGGCCGTGAACAGGTGCGCGTCGACCTCATCGAGGCCTGAGCGCAGCCGCAGACAGCTGAGAAGCCCCGGCACCACCCCATGTGGGAGGTGCCGGGGCTTTCGCGTGCCCGGTTCGCAGCCCGGACAGGGAAGCTACATCCTGTGCTGGTAGAATGGCATACGGAGAAGTCCCCGGCCTGGTCGCCGGACCAGCCAGCTGAGTTAGCCGAAATGAGTGCCATAGCATCTGCGAGGTCACAACCGAGCCGGAGACGACGGGGCCTTTGGGCGGTGGTCGGGGTGATCGCTGCAATCGTCTTAATCGTCGCCGCAGTCGTCTGGCTGCGCGGGGGAGTCCAGCAGCGCACGGTCGGAGACCTGCTCGAATCGGACAGCGAGATCCATCCGGTCGAAGCGACATCGGACCTGTGCAAGCAAGCCGGGTGCGTCGAAGGCTGGCGCACAGACGTCGGTGACTATCTGCGGTTCGACTCCGTGGGGAAGGCGGAATACTGGGCAACGGTGCGCGGGGATGAGAGCAGACGGTGGGAGAACGTCGTCCTCGATTTCGGTGACAACGAGCTGAATGCCGATCAGCGCCGCCTCGCTATCGACATCCTCTTCGCCTGGCATGACTGGAACTGAGAACACGAGACGCTCAGCAGATCAGCAGCAACCGCCTGGCCTCGTGCCCAACGGCTGGACGTGACCGCCTGCGATACCGTTGGAGTCATGAGCACAGTAGTCGCCCGCCTGGGCAAACCGCACGGCATCCGCGGTGAGATGACCGTCGAAGTCCGCACCGACGATCCCGATGAGCGATTCGTTCCCGAGGCGGTGTTCGGCACCGAACCCGATATCGGCCCGCTGACGCTCACCCGCGCCCGCTGGCACCGCGATCGGTTGCTGCTCAGCTTCGCGGAGGTGCCTGACCGGAACCGGGCCGAGGAGATCCGCAACACCCTCATCACCGTCGATGCCGAGGACACCGACGACGACGATGAGGACGCCTGGTACATCGACGACCTCATCGGCGCCGACGCCCTCATCGGCGAACACCTCGTCGGGAAAGTCTCCGGGGTCAGCCCCGGCGCGGCACAGGATCTGCTGCACATCACACCCTCCGCACAGCAGGTCGAGCGCAGCGACTCCGATGAGGAGATCCTCGTGCCCTTCGTCGCCGAGATCGTCCCCGAGGTCGACATCGACGCCGGACGCATCGTGCTCTCCCCGCCCGCCGGCCTCATCCCGGGGTTCGACGACTGATGCGCATCGACGTCATCTCGATCTTCCCCGACTACCTCGCCCCGCTTGAACTCTCCCTGACCGGCAAGGCGATGGCCGCAGGCCTCCTCGACGTCGGCATCCACGATCTGCGCGACTGGACGAACGACCGGCACCGCACCGTCGACGACACCCCCTACGGCGGGGGTGCGGGCATGGTGATGAAGCCCGAACCATGGGCCCAGGCACTCACCGACGTGGCCGACTTGGCAGGGCGGGCCGACCTGGCAGGGGCGTCCGACTTGGCCGGTTCAAGCGACGACACCCAGGCGCCCACCGCCTCGGGCACGGATGCCGCCGAGGCGGGGGAGAAGCCGGTGCTCATCGTCCCCTCACCGGCCGGTGCCCCCTTCACCCAGGCCGACGCCCGTCGGCTGGCCGGCCGGTCGCATCTCGTGTTCGCCTGCGGCCGCTATGAGGGCATTGACCAGCGGGTCATCGACTGGGCAGGAGGCGACTTCGAGGTCGAACTCGTCTCGATCGGCGACTACGTCCTCAACGGCGGCGAGGTCGCCGCACTCGTCATCATCGAAGCCGTCGCCCGCCTCATCCCCGGCTTCATGGGCAACCCGGAGTCGCTCGTCGAGGAGAGCTACGAGGACGGGCTGCTCGAATACCCCGTCTACACGAAGCCGGCAGACTGGCGCGGACATGAGGTGCCCGAGGTGCTGCTCTCCGGCAACCATGCCGCGATCGCGCGGTGGCGGCGCGACCAGCGGCTCATCCGCACCCAGCGCACCCGCCCCGATCTGCTGGCAGACCTGCCCGATGAGGCCCTCGACGCTCGCGACTGGCAGGTCCTCGGCGACCTCGACGACTGAGCACACGACACTGAGCGCACAGCACAGACCGGCGCGCCCGCAGCTGATGCTGCGAGCGCGCCGGTCTGTCGTGGGGATCAGGGCTCCTCGGTGACGGTGCGGCGCCAGCCGATGATCGCCGGGAGGACGATCCAGAAGGCGATGGCCGTCAGCATCCGGGCGATGCCGCCGGTTGTCACCTCGCCTGCGATCGGCTGGAGGATGGCCGGGTTGATCCAGGTGAAGAACTCCTCCGTGGCGGAGACGAAGGTCGTCACCATGGTCTCGACCATCGACCACATGGCCACGATGATGATCGGGGCCGGAGCCGAGCCGAAGGCCAGGCCGAGAGCGATGCCGGTCAGTGCGAAGCCGGCGTTGTTGCCCAGCGTGGTCAGCACCAGCGACCAGTCGGTGGTCCAGCTCGCCGGCTCATCGGCGAACGTTCCCGACAGCGGCACGATGACGGCGGCCAGTGCCAGAGCGAGGACCCAGGCGATGACGCAGAGGACGAGAGCGGCTTCGGCCTTGGCGATGATCACCTGGTGCCGGCGCGGGGTCAGGCTCCACGTCGTGACACCGGTCTGATGGGTCCGCTCCTGGGTCACGAGCAGGATGGCCAGGATCTGCACGGCGATGGCGCCGGGCATCGCGGCCATGGACGCGATCTGGCCGAAGTCGGCATCCGACCACGCCCGGCCGACGGCGAAGGCGCATGTCAGCAGTGCGGCGACGGCGAGGACGATGAGTCCGGCGCGGGTGTCGGCGACCTTGCGCAGTTCGACGCCGAGCAGTCGCAGGTGCCGGAGGCCATGGGTCTGGACACGGGTTTCGATCGGGGCGGCAGCGGCATGGGTGGCGGTCGGGGTGGTCATGGTGACTCCTTCAGGTTGTCCCGGGTGCTGGTATCAGGCGGCGGTCGCCCGGTCGGCACCGGAGGTGAGGCGGAAGTAGAGTTCTTCGACATCGTCGGCGCGGGCCTGCAGACTCGACATCTTCTCGTCTGCGACGATGCGGCCCTTGGCGATCATCACGACGCGGTCGGCGATGCGTGAGACGGCTGAGAGCTGATGGCTGGAGAGCAGAACTGCGCAGCCGGACTGCTTGAGGTCGGTGAGCAGTTCGCCGAGCCAGTGCTGGCCCTGCGGGTCGAGCCCGTTGGACGGTTCATCGAGCACGAGGGCCGAAGGACGGCCCAGCAGCGCGAGGGCGAGTCCGAGGCGCTGCTTCATGCCCAGTGAGTAGGCGCCGACGCGGCGGCGGGTCTCAGCGCGGCTGAGTCCGACCTGCTCGCAGACCACCGGGATGCGGCTCTTCGGCACGCCCATGGTGAGGGCGGCCAGTCGGAGGGTCTCGCGGCCGGTGCGTCCGGGGTGGAAGCATTCGGTGCCGAGGAGCGAGCCGACGATGGTGCCGGGATTGACGATCTCGCGGTAGGGCTGGCTGGCGACTTCGGCGGTGCCGGAGTCCTGGCGGGTCAGTCCGAGCAGGATCTTCATCGCGGTGGTCTTCCCGGCTCCGTTGGGGCCGAGGAAGCCGACGATCTCGCCGGGGTCGACGTGGAAGTCGATGCTGTCGAGGGCGGTGTGGTCACGGTACGTCTTTGAGATGCTCTGTATGTTCAACATGGCTTCAGTCCATCGCACCCAGGTGGGTCGCCACTACGGGCAGGAGGCTGAGGATCGCCTATCCGATGGTCGCGGTTCTCCCGCAGCCGACTATCGACCATCGGCTACCCGGACTTCCGGCGCACTGTGGCCGGGGACCGGCAGTCTTCCTAGACTGACAGTGTGAATACCGCTCAGTCGCCGCAGGTCCACCCGCCCGAGCCGCCGGGCAGCGTGGTCATCCGGGCCCCGCTCATCGTGTGGGGCCTGGCCGTCGTCCTCGGCCTGTACTACCTCACGCCGCTGGCCGTTCCCGAGGTGCGCAGCGACCCCCAGCTCATCCTGCGTCTCGTGCTGCCGGCAGTCGTCGCCGTCGCCGCGCTGGCGCTGCGGCACCGCCTGCCTGTGTGGGCCGGTCTCATCATCCTGCTCGGCCTCATCGGCAGCCCCGCCGCGATCGGGGCGGCCTGCGCCTTCACCGCCTCGATCGCCGGGCGCGGCCGGACCCTGCACGCCATCGGCTATGCGCTTGCCGCGGTGGCGGCGAAGATCGTCCAGCTGCTCACCAGCGGCAGCCCGAGCTTCGACGTCGCGTCACGGTTCGAACTCATCATCGCCGTCACCGGCCTTGTCGTGGCCCTGTCGATCGGGGCGGTGTGGCAGAGCTCGGCGGTGGCCACCCAGGAGCGCGGTCTCGCCTCCGCCGCCCGGGCCGATGCCGAGGCGGCCCGGCTCGAACGGGTCCGCGCCGGCGAACGGGAGCGCATCGCCCAGGAGATGCACGATGTGCTCGCCCACCGGCTCTCGCTCGTCGCCATGCACGCCGGTGTGCTCGCCGGCCAGGAGGACCTCAGCAGCGAGGACAGCCGGCAGTCGGCGGTCCTCATCCGCAACAGCTCGAAGCAGGCACTCGACGAGCTGCGGCTCGTGCTGGCCAATCTGCGCGGCAGCGATGCAGCCCCAGCCCCACCGCAGCCGACCCTGGCCGACCTGCCGGTGCTGCTGGCCGAATCCCGCGAAGCCGGACAGGAGGTCGACGCCGCCATCGCCCCCGGTGCAGAAGAGATCACCGGCCAGACCGGGCGCAGCGCGTTCCGCATCGTGCAGGAGGCGCTCACCAACGCCCGCCGGCACGCCCCGGGTGCGCCGGTGCACGTGCGCATCGACATCGCCGACGACACCCTGACCCTCGAGGTCCGCAACCGGCTGACCCCGATGGCGCAGGCGAACCGCGGTGAGGGATTCGGCCTCATCGGCATCAGCGAGCGGGCCCGGGCGGCAGGCGGAACGAGTACTGTGGGCTCTGACGGCGAGTCCTTCGCCGTCAGAGCCGAACTGCCGGTTGGAGGCCGACGTTGATCCGCATCGCTCTCATCGACGACGACGCCATGGTCCGCACCGGACTGCAGATGATGGTCAGAGCCGATGACATCACCGTCGTCGGCGAGGCAGCAGACGGTGAGGAGGGGCTGGCGCTCATCGAAGCCGAATCCCCCGATGTCGTCCTGCTCGACATCCGGATGCCGGTCCTCGACGGACTCGGAGTGCTCGAGCGCCTGCAGGAAGCCGGCACCGACGGCCCGGCCGTGCTCGTCCTCACCACCTTCGACACCGACGACTACGTGCTGCGCGCACTCAGGCAGGGGGCGGCAGGATTCCTGCTCAAGGACACCGAACCGGCCGACCTTGTCGCCGCCATCCGCGCCGCCGCCCGCGGGGAGGCCGTCCTGGCACCCACGGTGACCCAGCAGGTGATCTCCGCAGCCACCTCGGGACCGGAACCGGCGGCAACCGGCCTGGCAGACGAGCTGACCGAACGCGAGAAGGACGTCGCCCGGCTGCTGACGACCGGCAGGACCAACGCCGAGATCGCCGAGGAGCTCTACATCAGCCTGGCGACCGTCAAAGCCAACGTCACCCGCATCTTCGTCAAAACCGGCGCCGAGAACCGGGTCGAAGCCGCCATCCGGCTGCGCGACGCCGGCCTGTGAGACCTGCCATCGCCGTTTGAGCTCCGCTAGGTTGGAGGGAACCGACGCTGCCAGGAGGCGAGCATGAAGTTCGGCATCCGCACCCCGAATCTCAAGTCCCGAGTCCGAGCCCGGACGACCGGCAGACTTAAACGCAAGGTCAAAGGCTCGATCAATCCCTTCTACGGCAGGAAGGGGACCGGCTGGGTGCGCAACCCGAAGCGCGCGGCGTACAACAAGGTCTACAACAAGACCTCGATCAGCGTCGACGGGCTGCTGAAGAAGCTGCTGAAGTGAGCCTCTGCTGCGAAGTTGAGCCCGCTGGGCGCGGCGGCTAAGATAGTGCATTGCGTTTGTTGGCACCGATCTGCCCCGGGGGAGCAGGTGCCAGCGCCCACCGTCAGCCCATGAGGACCATGTCAGCGGGTATGCGCAGCAGAGGAACAGCAGTTCCGGCAGACGATCTCATCTCATCACCGGCTTAGGCCGGGCTGATCGAAGCTGTGCCGACCCGAGGCGAGCACACAGGAGAACACATCATGCAGAAGCTTGACATTGTCGACAAGAAGTCGATGAAGACGGACCTCCCCGAGTTCCGCGCAGGCGACACCGTCGACGTCGCCGTCCGCGTCATCGAGGGCAGCCGCTCGCGTATCCAGATGTTCAAGGGTGTCGTCATCCGCCGTCAGGGCGCTGGCGTCTCCGAGACCTTCACCGTGCGCAAGATCAGCTTCGGCGTCGGTGTTGAGCGCACCTTCCCGCTCCACTCGCCGACCGTCGAGCGCATCGACGTCGTCTCCCGCGGCATCGTCCGCCGCGCGAAGCTGTACTACCTGCGCGACCTGCGCGGCAAGGCAGCACGCATCCGCGAGAAGCGCTGATCACTCGCCACGGCGAGCCCATGACACCGACGAAGGGCGTGACTGCACAGTCGCGCCCTTCGCCGCGCCCGAGGCGGTGGCTGCGCACGCTCGCGATCCTCGCGATCATCGCCGTGCTTGCTGCCGCCGGCATTCGGGCGCTGGGCGTGCAGTCGTTCTCGATCCCGAGCGAGTCGATGCAGCCGACCTTCGCACCCGGTGCGCGCGTCACGGTGCTGCGCGCCGATGCCCTCACCGGCAGGATCGATGCTGGTGATGTCGTCGTCATCGACGGCCGCGGCTCCTTCCTGCCGACCAGCCCACCCAATGCCGCCCAGCAACTCGGCTCCTGGTTCGGGCTCGGCCCCGGCGATGTGTTCTTCATCAAACGCGTCATCGCCGGCCCCGGCGACACGCTCGAATGCTGTTCAGAATCCGGTGCCCTCATCCGCAACGGCAAAGAGCTCGACGAACCCTATCTGGCCGAGCAGCCGAGCGCCGAACAGCCAGCCTCGGCCATCCCATTCCGCATCGAGGTGCCCGGCGACCGCCTCTGGCTCATGGGCGACAACCGCGCGGACTCGACCGATTCCCGCAGCCTGCTCGGCAGCCCCGGCGGCGGAATGATCCCCACGCGCCGCGTCATCGGCGTTGCGATCGGACACGGCTCCTCAGTCGACCGTGGCGAATAGGTAGACTGCCTGCGTGGCCCCGAAAGAGACAGCAGAGAAGAAGAGCTGGCGATCGTTCTTCACAGAGATCGCTGTCATCCTCGTCATCGCGCTGGTCGTCTCGACCGCCGTGAAGACCTGGGTGGTGCGCTCGTTCTACATCCCCTCCAGCTCCATGGAACCGACCCTGCTCATCGACGACCGGGTGCTGGCCAACCAGCTGCCCGGCAACCGCGTCGACCGCGGCGACATCGTCGTCTTCACCGATCCCGGCGGCTGGCTCTCACCTGACATCGTCGCCAGCTACGAGCCCAATCCGGTCCTCGAATTCCTCGGCCTCGTCCCCGCCGATGCCGGTAGCCAGCTCGTCAAACGCGCCATCGGCGTCGGCGGCGACCACGTCGAATGCTGCGACGCCGAGGGCCGCGTATCCGTCAACGGCGAACCCCTGGACGAAAGCTATCTGGGTGAGGGAACAGAACCTTCCGAGATCGAGTTCTCCGTCGACGTTCCCGCCGGCCACTACTGGATGATGGGCGACAACCGCTCGAACTCGCTCGACTCCCGCTACAACATGGACGCCCCCGGCGGCGCCTTCGTCCCCGAGGACAAGGTCGTGGGCACCGTGTTCGTGCGCAACTGGCCATTCGACCGGATCGGCCGCGTGCAGAACCCGGAGGCGGTCTTCGCCGATGTCCCGCAGCCCTGAGACCGCCGGGCTGCGCGATCTGAGCGTCGAGCGCGAACTCGCCGCAGCGGGCATCGACACGATCATCGGCATGGACGAAGTCGGCCGCGGCTGCGTGGCCGGACCGATCGGCGTCGGTGCCGTCCACTACCGGCTCGCCGATCTGCTCGCCGATGAGACCCCGCCGGGCATCCACGATTCCAAACAGCTGAGCATCACCGCCCGCCAGACGATCGCTGCAACGGTCACCGCCTGGCAGCCGCACACTGCCGTCGCCTACGCCGACCCGGCCGAGATCGACGCCCTCGGCGTCACCCTCGCCCTGTGCCTGGCCGGCCGCCGGGCCCTGGCACAGCTGCCGCCGGCCGCGCTCGTGCTGCTCGACGGCAGCCACGACTGGCTGTCCGCGCCGCTGACGCTCGACTGCATCGACGTCTTCGGCACCGCCGCCGAGGTGGAGGTCCCGGAGGTGCGCACGATCGTCAGGGGAGACGGCACCCGGGTGACGATCGCCGCCGCCAGTGTGCTGGCCAAAGTCGCCCGCGATGAGCTCATGCACGCCCTGGCTGCTGAGCATCCCGGCTACGGCTGGGAATCCAACGTCGGCTACCTCACCCAGGCCCACCGCGCGGGAGTCGCCGCACACGGGCTGAGCCCGCACCACCGGCGCAGCTTCCGCATCGCCGGGTGAACGCCAGCCGGGACGTCGCTGGGCACTGCCGACCCACGCGACGGGCGCAGGTCCGCAAGCCCGGACAAGTGGCATAGGATGACGGCATGAGCGCCGAGGACCTGGAAAACTACGAAGCCGAGCTGGAACTGCAGCTGTACCGCGAATATCGCGATGTCGTCGGACTGTTCTCCTACGTCGTCGACACCAATCAGCGGTTCTACCTGGCCAATTCGGTCGATCTCAAAGCCCACCACGAAGGCTCCGACGTCTACTTCGAGGTCACCCTCAAGGACGCGTGGGTGTGGGACACCTACCGCACCGCCCGCTTCGTCAAGCACGTCTCGATCCTGACGTTCAAGGACGTCAACATCGAAGAGATCGCCAAGAACGAGGACTTCAATCCGCCCCGGCCGCTGCGTCCCTGAGCGGCCCGGGCGCCACCTGACGGCTTGTGATTGACGAAGAGCTGTGACCGCACTCCCGTGTGCGGTCACAGCTCTCATCGTCTGCTGGTCGATCAGCGCGCGTCGGCGATGCGCTTGCCGGCCATCTCCTCAGCGACCTCGGCAGCGGGACGTCCCTCCGCCTCGGCCTGGGCGAGCACCTGGGTGACCCGGTCGAACAGCGACAGCACGCTCTCACGTGAGCTCTCCAGCGAGGGCTCGGAGTAGATCATCGTCGCCGCGGCCATAACGCCGCCGGCGTTGGCGAGGAAGTCGGGCACATAGGTGATGCCGCGCTCGCGCAGCTGCTGGCCGTGGGCCGGCGTGGCGAGCTGATTGTTGGCGATGCCGCTGATGAGACGGGCGCGGATGTCGCCGATCGTGTCGTCATTGATGATGCCGCCCATCGCACAGGGAGCGAAGACGTCGACATCCTGCTTGTGGATCTCCTCGGCCGGCACGGCGGTGGCGCCGAAGGCCTCGACCACGGAGTCGACGGCCGGCTGGTAGACATCGGAGACGATGAGCTCGGCGCCGCCCTCATGCAGCATCCGGCACAGCTCGCGTCCGGTGCCGCCCAGACCCTGCACAGCCACACGCAGGCCGGACAGGTCGGTGCGGGCCGCCGGATCGGACGCCTCGGCCTTGGCACGCTCCTTCCACACATGTGCGACACCGGCCTGCAGCGAGGTGAACGCGCCGAGCGCGGTGAACTGCGAGGTGCTCACGCCCTCGGGGAACTGGCTGGCGCGGGAGAAGATGTAGTCGCAGTTCTCGGCCAGCACATCGGCATCCTCCGGGCCGACGCCCACATCGATGGCGGTCCAGTAGCGGCCGCCGAGGGTCTGCACGTGCTTGGAGAAGGCACGCAGCACCTCGTGCTTGTCGGGACGGTGCGGATCGGCGATGATGACGCACTTGCCGCCGCCCAGCGGCAGGCCGGCGATCGAGTTCTTGTAGCTCATGCCGCGCGACAGGCGCAGCACATCGGTGAGCGCATCGGCCTCGGACTCGTACGGGTACATCCGGCAGCCACCGGCGGCCGGGCCGAGCGAGGTGTCGTGAATGGCGATGATCGCGCGCACGTCGAGCTCGCGGTCATGGCAGAAGATGACCTGTTCGTGGTGGTCGAACTCCGGGTGGGAGAAGAGGTCCACGGTGACTCCTTCAGTCTCTGGTGTCGAGCAGCAGACGCAGGATGAGCGCCCGTGCAAAAACCGCACGCGGTTCGCGCGAGCGGTCTCTGCACTCACCGTACAACGGTTCTCAGCACCAGAGGTAGTTCGCCGGTGCTCCGCGCGCGTGGGTTGCGGGTGCATCGCCCGGGTGTCGCGGGTGCGCCGGGAGGTGTCGATGGCCGCCGAGGCGTGTGCCGCCTCGGCTGTGAATGCGCCGCTGGCATCCACAGCCGGGCCCGAGGTGTTCGCTGCGCCGCGGCGCGCTGGTGGGGTTGAGACATGGAACCGAAGAAACTGGGACGGGCCGGCGAGGACTATGCCGCTCGCTATCTCGAAAGCATCGGCTGGACGATCCTGCACCGCAACTGGCGATGCGGCAACGGGGAGATCGACATCATCGCCCGTGAGGGCGACACCCTCGTCTTCGTCGAGGTCAAGACCCGCATCTCCTCGTGGGCCGGGCATCCGCTGGAGGCGATCTCGGCGGTCAAGCTCAAGAACCTGCGCACACTGGGCGTGCGCTTCCTGGCTGAGTCGGATGAATGGCACCCGCAGTTCCGCTTCGACGCCATCGGCATCCTGTGGAGCCCGACCCACCCGGATCTTCAGCACGTCAGGGATGTGCGATGAGCGGCGCTGAGATCGGCGCCGGGCAGCTGGCAGGCGAGCCGCTGGAGGGCCTCCGGCTGGAAGACGAACCGCTCGTCACAGGTGAGAAGGCCCGCGTCGTCGGGGGAGTGCGCAACGACCTCGGGCGTGCGCAGGCGATCGCGCTGTGGGGCACGAGCGGGACGCCGATCAGCATCGAGACGAGCATCAACCAAGGGCTGCCCGGCATCGACATCATCGGCCTGCCCGATGCCGCGGTGAGCGAATCGCGCAAGCGCATCCGCGCCGCCCTGTCGAACCTGGGCATCGCGTTGCGTTCGGCGAAGCTGACCGTCAACCTGCAGCCGGGCGCGGTGAAGAAGGTCGGCACCTCCTTCGACCTCGGTATTGCGGTGACGATGCTCGTCTGCGAGGGCCTCATCCCACCCAACCGCGCCGATGACGTCGTCCACTGCGGTGAGCTCGGCCTCGACGGGCGCATCCTGCCGGTGCGCGGTGTCCTGCCGACGATCCTCACCGGCCTGGAAGCCGGCTTCACCCGGTTCATCGTCCCGTACGGGAACAGGGCGGAAGCAGAGCTCGTACCGCAGGCAGAGATCATCGCAGCCGGCCACCTCGCTGATGTCGTCGATGCGCACGGCGGCCGGGCCGCACCCTCGAACACCGAGCCGGTGCCTGCCGTACCGAGCGTCCGCGAGAACGTCATCGAACCCACTGATCTGGCCGATGTGCACGGCCAGCACGATGCCCGCCGGGCCCTTGAGCTCGCCGCTGCCGGCGGCCACCACCTGCTCATGAGCGGGGCGCCGGGCGCCGGCAAGTCGATGCTCGCCGCCTGCCTCAGCGGCATCGTCCCGCCGCTGACGAGCGATGAGCGGATCGAAGTGCTCGCGCTGCAGTCACTGGCCGGCTGTGTCGAAGCCGATGAACTCGACGATGTCGCACCACCGTTCGAAGCACCGCATCACCGCACGACAGCCACCGCGATGGTCGGCGGATCACGGCCGGGAGCGATCGGCGTGTTCTCCCGGGCGCACCGCGGTGTGCTGTTCCTCGATGAGGCGCCGGAGTTCAGCCGCGATGTCCTCGAAGCCCTCCGGCAGCCCCTGGAGAGCGGCAGCTGCGATATCCACCGCGCCTGGGGCTCAGTCGTGCTGCCGGCGAAGTTCCAGCTCGTCCTCGCTGCCAATCCGTGCCCCTGCGGTGTCGCCGGCAGCACACAGAGCTGCTCTTGCACCCCGCATGTGCGCCGCCGCTACCGGCAGAAGCTCTCCGGCCCGCTGCTCGACCGTGTCGACATCCAGCTCGACGTCCTGCCCGTCACCGCCGCCGATCTGCGCCGCGACGGCCCGGCAGAATCCTCAGCCGTCGTCGCCGAACGGGTGCGAGAAGCACGTGAGCGCCAGACCCGCCGCTACGCCGATATGCCCTGGAACACGAACGCGCGAGCTCCCGGCTCCTATCTGCGGGAGGCATTCGCCTTCCGCTCCAGCGAAACCCACATCCTCGACCGAGCGCTCGAACGCGGACTGCTGTCGATGCGCGGCTACGACCGCGTCCTGCGGATCGCCGCCACCATCGCTGATCTCGCCGGCCGTCAGCGACCCGATGGCGACGATGTGCTGGCAGCAGCACTGCTGCGCATGAGAGAGGCGCAATGACCACCGACACGCAGCGTCTGGCATTCATCGACCTGCTGCGGCTGACCGAGCCCGGCGACGAGATCCTCAAAGCCGGAGTCCTGGCACTCGGCGCTGAAGAGATGCTCGCAGTCGCCCGCTCACCCCAATCAGAGGCGATCGGAAAGCTGCACGAAGCCTGCGCAAGCGTCGGCCTGCCCGTCGAAGGACAGAAGCTGGCCACCGCCCACGAACGCTGGCGACTACGCCTGCCGAGCCTCAACGCAGCCCAGGAGCAGCGGATCATGAGCCGTCTCGGAGCCCGGCTCATCCACCCCGAGGACGATGCCTGGCCCACCCAGCTGGCTGATCTCGGCATCCACGAACCGCTCGCACTGTGGGTCCGCGGTCCCGGTGACCTGCACGAGCTGCTGACCGGTTCGATCGCACTCGTCGGTGCACGCGCCTCAACCCACTACGGCGAACACGTCGCCGGCAGCATCGCCTATGAACTGGCCATGCGCGGACACACGATCGTCTCCGGCGGCGCCTATGGGATCGATGCCGCAGCCCACCAGGCAGCGCTGAGCGCTGCAGAGAGACCTGATGTCGGCACTGTCGCCTTCATGGCCGGGGGAGTGGATCGGTACTATCCCCGCGGCAACGCCGATCTGCTCAGCCGCATCGGCTCCCGGTACGCAGTCGTGTCCGAAACCGCCGCCGGGCAGACAGCCATGCGCCACCGCTTCCTGCTGCGCAACCGGCTCATCGCAGCCGCCGCCCAGGCGACCGTCGTCGTCGAAGCCGGCTGGCGGTCTGGTGCATTGAACACCGCGAACAGGGCAGCTGAATTGCTGCGCGCGGTCGGTGCGGTGCCCGGGCCGATCACCAGCCAAGCATCCGCTGGCTGCCACCGCCTCATCCGCGAAGGCGGAGCCGTGTGCGTCACGTCTGCCGATGACATCGCCGAACTCGTCGAACCGATCGACACCACCCGCAGCGAGACCGACCATCAGCCAGCGCTGCGGATCACCGACGCCATGACCGCAGAACAGAGCAGAACATACAACGTGCTGCCGACCTCTCGCGGGATCGAAGCCGCCACAGCCGCCGTACGCTCCGGCCTCGACGCCCACACCGTCATGGCCGCACTCGCTGCACTCGAACTGGCCGGCCATGTCGAACGCGAAGCACACGGCTGGATCAAGAAGCGCACGAGTGCTCGGCAGGCAGCGAACTGAGCACAGGCACACGGGCCGGATCGGCCTGTCACAGCATCGGCCTCTGGCTACACTGGGAGCATGTCGACTTCCCCCGACACTCCGGCACAGCTGCCGGGAGAATACGCTGAAGCGTTCGCCGCCTTCGCTGAGGAGCTGCGAGTGCACCGCAATGCTTCTGAACACACCGTGCGCAACTACCAATCAGACGTGCGCACACTGCTGACGTTCCTCACCGACGACGATGGGCATCTGCCGCTGGACGCCATCGAGCTGGGGAACCTGCGCCAGTGGCTGCTGGCCCAATCCCGCACCGGAGTCGCACCGGCCACGACGGCACGGCGGATCGCTGCCGTGCGTGCTTTCTGCGCCTTCTGCACACGCCATCAGCTCATGAGCAGCAACCCCGCGCTGCGGCTGGCCAGCCCCCGCAAAGCCTCACGGCTGCCGGCAGTGCTGCAGCAGCGCCATGTCGACGCTGTCATGGACAACGCCGCCGCCCCCCACCTGCAGGACGATCCCCATGCCGGGACTGATGCGGCGGCAGACAAAGAACCAGAGGATCCGAAGAAGGAAGCCCTGCGGCTGCGGGACCGAGCCCTGCTCGAACTGCTCTACGCCACCGGCGCCCGCGTCTCGGAGATCGCAGCCTTGGACACGACGAGCATCGACTCCGGCCGCAGGCTTGTGACCGTCATGGGCAAAGGCAGCCGGGAGCGACGGGTTCCCTTCGGCCTGCCTGCCGAGAAAGCACTTGACGCGTGGCTGCAGCGCGGCCGACCCGCGCTGGAGAACGACAGAACCGCAGCGGATCCGCAGCCGCTGTTCCTCGGAGCTCGCGGCGGGCGCATCGATGTGCGACAGATCCGCACCGTGGTGCAGACGGCGACCGCCGCGCTGCCGGACGCACCGCAGCTCTCACCGCACGGGCTGCGGCACTCGGCAGCGACCCACATGATCGAAAACGGCGCAGACCTGCGCGAAGTCCAGGAGTTCCTCGGCCATTCCTCCCTGAGCTCGACGCAGATCTACACCCACGTGTCACTCGGCCGGCTGGCCGAAAGCTACCGGCAGGCGCATCCGCGAGCCTGAGCGAGCACAGGCACCTGCGCTCAGGAGTCGAGCGCTGTCTTGAGGCTTTCGTGCATCGGAGTCTCACCGTCGATGATGTCGAACTCGCGGCCGACGGTGCGGCCGTCATCGAGGATCATCGCGATGAACTCCGCGACATCCTCACGCCGCGTCGTGGCACCGCGGTCGGTGCCGACAGCGATATCGAGATTGCCGGTGCCCGGCTCATCGAGCAGCCGGCCGGGCTTGACGATCGTCCAGTCCAGGCCGCTGGCACGCAGCGCGTTGTCGGCCTCGCGCTTGGCGTCCCAGTACGCGGCGAAGACCTCCTCCGTGCCGGGAGGGGTCGGATTGCCGGCGCCGATGAAGGAGATCTGCACGAAACGGTCGATGCCGGCAGCGGCAGCAGTCTGCATCGACGCGATCGACGCGGCCAGATCGACGGTGTACTTGCGGAAGGCCCCGGAGCCGCCGCCAGCACCGGCAGCGAAGATGACGGCATCGGCGTTGCCGAAGGCTTCACCGAGCTCAGCCTGCGATGCCTTCTCCAGGTCGCAGACCACCGGCACGGCCCCGAGCTGCTCCAGCTCGGCCGCCTGATCCGGATTGCGGATGATCGAGCGGACTTCCATATCCGGGGTGACAATCTCAGTGAGGTGACGGGCGATCTTTCCGTGGCCGCCGACAACGGCGATGCTGTGAATGCTCATATCTGCCTCAACGGCCGGCCCGCCCCAGCTATTCCGCGCCGACGCTGCCCCGCACCCGGGCTGTTCCGGACTGTTCCAGACATCTGCCGGCCGGGACGCAGACTCAGTGAGCTCACCGTCCCTTGAACTCCCAATGCCAGGCCTCCGGCAGAGAACCCGACTGCCGAGCCCAACTGGGATGGATCCAGCCGTAGCGCGGCGCATTGGCCCGCATCCACTCGTGCTCAGCGCTGCCGAACCGGTTGATCCCACTGCCGAGGTCGACAGCCAGACCCCAGCCGTGATTCGACTTGCCCGGGGTGGCAGCCATCCGGCCCTTGCGTCGCTTGAGCAGCACCTGCGTCTCGTAGTCGCGGTACGAATCCGTCACTGCGATCGGCCTGCCGAACTTCTGCCGGAAGGCATCGCTGAGCTCATCGAAGGCCGCAGCCGCATCACAGCGCAGCCGATGCCCGGCGGCCCGCTCGAGCGGGCAGAGCGCCACCGCTGGGATCCGGCCGTTCTTGTGACCGCCCCAGGCTCCGGCACCCGAGGTGCCGTCATCGCCGGAGGCGGCCGGCATCTCCTCCGGCGCCTGCGCATCCGGCAGCAGAATCGAGAAGTCCTGGGAGAAGAAGGCTCCCGGATTCAGATAGTCCTTCGGGCTGTCCGCCGCCCAGACGCCGACGTGCACACAGCCGTCATCGCAGTGACTCGGATCGGCGACAGTGCCGACCGGATGACCGGCCCACACCTCATCGCCGGCCTGCAGCTGTGTTTCGACCGGTTCGAAGGACACAATGTGCCCGCCGACTCTGAGGCTCAGCACCGGACGCCCGGCGACCGTGCCCGCAAAATGGACCGTTCCCGCAGCAGGCGCACGTATCTCCTCACCCGGCAGCGCTGCGACGTCGATGCCGCGATGTCCCTTCTGCCAGTTCTTCTCCGGCTTGTCGAAGGCGCGCACGATGTCGAATCCCGGCACCGGCGTCACCCAGTCGCCGGGCCCCTCCGGCTCACCATTCGGCACCGCTGCAGCCGCCGGCACCGCCGGAGCGATGATGACGACCGAACGGCTCAGCCGGCTCGGTTCAGCTCCGCCGACGCTGCTGCCGCCCAGACTGCCGCCGGCCAATCCGGCCAGCACGGTCATGATCCCGGCCAGCACCCCGCAGACAGCCAGCCAGCCCAGCTGCAGGAAACCTCGTCTCATCCGGGTGCGCTCACATCCACTCATGGCACCCAGCCTCAGGGTGGGCACCGCGCCAGCCCACACCTCGGGCGCGGCTGTGGACACGCACCGGCCATCCCCACCCGCTGGCGCGCAGGAGTCGCCGGCCAGCCCGCGCCTCGGCAGCGGTGCAGAGAGCGGCTGCCAGGTTTGGCCGCTGGCAGCGAAGAACGTAGACTGGAGGCAGCAGAACTGTCTGCCCACAGCTGTGCCTCCGTACGCGGCTGAGGGAAGCAGAACTGACTACGCGCATCCGGTCACCCGGAACGGGCCACCGGTGCAGATCCCACCCTCCGCGACGACGCACACACGTGTGCTGTGCCGCGCGGCTGAGCTGGGACTGTCGGCCCGAGACGGCGGATGCCAGGCATCAACCGAATGACAATGAAAGGAGTGCGTCGGCATGGCCGTCGTCACTATTCGCCAGCTGCTTGACAGCGGCGTCCACTTTGGACACCAGACCCGTCGTTGGAACCCGAAGATGAAGCGCTTCATCTTCACTGAGCGCAACGGCATCTACATCATCGACCTGCAGCAGACGCTGGGCTACATCGACACCGCCTTCGAGTTCATCAAGGAGACGGTCGCTCACGGTGGCTCGATCATGTTCGTCGGCACCAAGAAGCAGGCTCAGGAAGCCATCGCGGAGCAGGCCAAGCGCGTCGGCCAGCCGTACGTCAACCAGCGCTGGCTCGGCGGCATGCTGACGAACTTCCAGACCATCTCCGGTCGTCTGCGCCGCCTCAAGGAGCTTGAGGAGATCGACTTCGACGACGTCGCAGGCTCGATGTACACCAAGAAGGAACTCCTCATCCTGCGCCGCGAAAAGGACAAGCTAGAGAAGACCCTCGGCGGCATCCGCGACATGCAGCGCACCCCGTCGGCCGTCTGGATCGTCGACACCAAGAAGGAGCACCTGGCCGTCGACGAGGCGAAGAAGCTGGGCATCCCAGTCATCGCCATCCTCGACACCAACTGCGATCCGGACGAGGTCGACTACCCGATCCCGGGCAACGACGACTCGATCCGCTCCGTCGCCCTGCTCACCCGCGTCGTCGCCGACGCTGTGGCAGAGGGCCTCATCAAGCGCCACTCCTCGGACGAGGGCGGCGAGAAGAACGTCTCGGCCGTCTCCGTCGAGCCGATGCCGGAGTGGGAGCGCGAGCTGCTCGAAGGCAAGGGCGAGGCCAAGGCTGACGAGGCCAAGGCCGAGGAGACCGCTGAGGCTCCGGCCGAGCAGCAGACCGAAGAGACCGCTGAAGCCGGCTCCACCGAGTCGACCGAAGCCTGAGCCGCACCCGCACGTCTGACCCAGACCACCACGCCTCAACAAGGAGATCGCATGGCAAACTACACTGCCGCTGACATCAAGGCACTGCGCGACCGCACCGGCGCCGGCATGATGGCTGTCAAGAAGGCTCTCGACGAAGCACAGGGAGATCAGGCCAAGGCCATTGAGATCCTGCGCGTCAAGGGACTGAAGTCCGCTTCGAAGCGCGAGGACCGCTCGACCTCCGACGGACTCGTCGCCACCCACGTCGAGAACGGCGTCGGCACGATGATCGAGCTGAACTCGGAGACCGACTTCGTCGCCAAGTCCGACAAGTTCCGTGAGCTCGCCGATGAGGTTCTGCGCCTCGCCGTCGAAGCCCAGGTTGACAATGCTGAGGCGCTGCTGGACTACGAGACCAACGGCAAGAAGGTCTCGGAGTTCATCGCCGAGCAGGGCGCGGTCCTCGGTGAGAAGGTCGTCCTGCGTCGCGTCGGTCTCATCAAGGGCCAGAAGGTCGACTCGTACCTGCACCGCACCAACCCGGACCTGCCGCCGCAGGTGGGCGTGCTCTTCGCCTACGAAGGCGATGAGGATGCAGCTGCGCACGATGTCGCCGTGCACATCGCCGCGATGACCCCGACCTACTTCTCCCGCGAAGACGTCCCCTCCGACGTCGTCGCCAAGGAGGAGAGCATCGCGCTGGAGACCTCGAAGAACGAGGGCAAGCCCGAGCAGGCGATCCCGAAGATCGTCGAGGGCCGCGTCAACGCCTTCTTCAAGGACACCTGCCTGCTCGATCAGCCCTTCGCCAAGGAGCCGAAGAAGAGCGTGCAGACCGTCCTCGACGAGGCCAAGGTCACCCCGCTCGGCTTCCTGCGCTTCCGCGTCGGCAGCTGATCTGCGACTCTGATCGCTGAGAGAAGGCGGCAGTTCCCACCCCGGGGCTGCCGCCTTCTGTCGTGTCCGCACCCCGTTCCCGAGGCGGTGGTCACCTGCCGCGGCGCAGGTGGAGCTGGGGGCAGGCGGACACGTTAGACTGATCGGTGGCGTGCCCACAGAAGGCGCCGCCAGCCTGCCGCCTGACAAGGAAGAGAGCGATGTCGGAATCTCCAGTCCATTCCTCCAAGCACGACCAGATCTCCCCGGTGCGCACCGATCGCCGGCGCATCCTGCTCAAGCTCTCCGGTGAGGTGTTCGGCGGCGGCACCGTCGGCGTCGACCCGGATGTGGTGGCTGCGGTGGCCAAGGAGATCGCCCAGTGCGTGCCGGAGACCGAGATCAGCATCGTCGTCGGCGGCGGCAACTTCTTCCGCGGCGCGGAGCTCTCCCAGCGGGGCATGGACCGCACCCGTGCTGACTATATGGGCATGCTCGGCACCGTCATGAACTGCCTGGCGCTGCAGGACTTCCTCGAACAGCAGGGCGTCGACACCCGCGTGCAGTCGGCGATCCCCATGACCCAGGTCGCCGAGACCTACATTCCGCGCCGGGCCATGCGCCACATGGAGAAGGGCCGCGTTGTCATCTTCGGCGCCGGTGCCGGACTGCCGTTCTTCTCCACCGACACCGTGGCCGCCCAGCGGGCCCTGGAGATCCGCGCCGATGAGGTGCTCATCGCCAAGAAGGGCGTCGACGGCGTCTACACCGCCGACCCGAAGGCCGACCCGACTGCCGAGAAGATCGACTCGATCACCTACCATGAGGCGCTGCAGCGCGGCCTCAAGGTCGTCGACGCCACCGCCTTCAGCCTGTGCATGGACAACGCCCTGCCGATGCGGGTGTTCGGCATGCAGGGCGAACACAACCTGCGCCGGGCGATCGCCGGGGAGCCGATCGGCACGACTGTGCGCGGCACCTGAGCCGCCAGACCCCTGCCACCCTGCCCGCCTGCCGTGCTGGTGGAGGCGGAGACAATAGAATGGACCTGAGGGACGACCAGCAGTTCCGCAACCGACCGAAGAAAAGAGTGCACCGCGATGCAAGCAACTCTCGCCGAAGCCGCAGAGAAGATGGACAAGACGATCGAGGCGACGAAGGATGACTTCGCCTCGGTGCGCACCGGACGGGCGAACCCCGCGCTGTTCGCCCACATCGAAGTCGAGTACTACGGCACCCCGACCCCGCTGCAGCAGCTGGCGTCCTTCCAGGTGCCCGAGGCCCGCACTCTGCTCATCACCCCCTATGACCGCACCGCGCTCGGCGACATCGAGACTGCGCTGCGCAACTCCGACATCGGTGCCAACCCGGCCAACGACGGCAACGTCATCCGCGTGGTGCTCCCGGAGCTGACCGAGGAGCGCCGCAAGGAGTACGTCAAGATCGTCAAGGGCCACGCCGAGCAGGGCCGCGTGTCGATCCGCAACATCCGCCGCACCGCCAAGGACGCCATCGAGAAGATGCAGAAGGACGGCGACGTCGGTGAGGACGAGGCCAAGCGCGCCTCCGGTGAGCTCGACGAGCTGACGAAGAAGAAGGTCGACTCCATCGACCGCCTCCTGGCAGCCAAGGAAGAAGAGCTGCTCGAAGTCTGAGCCCAGCGATGGCGCAGCAACCAGTCGACGGCGAGAAGCGGGAACTCTACACCCAGGAGTTCCCGCGTCGGCGTGATGCCATCAGAGCCGAGCAGGAGGCCGCCAGGACCGGTCAGCTGCCGGTCGTGCAGCCGGAGTCCACACCGCCGGCCCACCGGACCGGCAGCAGCGCCGCGGGGACGAAGAATCTGCCGCAGCCAGCCGAGACGCAGCCGCAGGCAGTGGTCGGCTCCCCGCCGGCCTCGGCCTACGGGCACGGGCTCGTCACCCAGACCCCGGAAGCCGAGAAGGCCGCCGAAGCCAGCAGCGCGAGCGCCACGACGGCAACCGATGTCGCACCGGGCTCATCGACCGCACCCGAGGCCCAGCAGAAGGACTACGGGCGGGCGGGGCGCAATCTGCCGGCAGCCATCGCGGTCGGCGTGGTGCTCGGCGGGGGAGTGCTGGCCTCGCTGCTGTTCTACCCGCCGTCGTTCGTCGTCATCGTGCTCATCGGCGTCGTCGTGGCCATGTGGGAGCTGGCGAACGCGCTCTCCCGCTCCGGCTCCGTCGTCGCCCGCGTCCCCACCGTCACCGCTGCCGGCCTCATGATCGTGGCGACGTACTTCGCTGGCCGTGAGGCCCTGTGGGTGGCCTTCACCGTCGGGGCCGGGGCGATCCTGCTGTTCACACTGCTCGAACGCCGGCCCAACCCCGTCAAGGACGTGTGCCTGAGCCTCTTCGCCCTCACCTATGTCGGGCTCATGGCCTCCGCCGTCGTCTTCATCCTCACCCAGCCTGAGGGCAACCTGCTCGTCATCCTCTTCCTCGCCCTCGTCGTCGCCAGCGACATCGGCGGCTACACCTTCGGCGTGCTGTGGGGCAAGCACCCCATCGCCCCGAAGATCAGCCCGAAGAAGTCCTGGGAGGGCTATGCCGGCTCCGCCGTGTTCTCCACGGCAGTGGGCATCGGCATGGCGCTGTGGGTCTCCGACGCCCCGATCTGGACCGGCGTCGTCCTCGGCACGATCATCCCGGCATTCGCCACCCTCGGCGACTTCGCCGAATCGATGATCAAACGCGACCTCGACCTCAAGGACATGGGCACTCTGCTGCCCGGTCACGGCGGAGTGATGGACCGCCTCGACTCGATCCTGCCGACGGCCCCGGTCGCCCTCGTCCTCTTCACCTTCCTGCCTGGATTCCTCACATGAGCCTTCTTGCCTCCCTGTCTCAGGTCCTCCCGGCCGAGACGATCATCACCGATGCCGACATCATGGCCTCCTACCTGCACGACGAGGCCGAATGGGCGCCATACGGCCAGGCCCTGGCGATCGTGCGCCCGCGCGAAACCGCCGAGGTGGTCGCCGTCGTGCGCTGGGCGATCGAGCATTCGGTCGCCGTCGTCGCCCGCGGAGCCGGCACCGGCCTGTCCGGCGGGGCGAACGCACTTGAGGGCTGCCTGGTCATCAGCTTCGACGCGATGAACCAGATCCTCGAGGTCGACCCGGTCGAACGCACCGCCCGCGTGCAGCCCGGCGTCGTCAACAACGACCTGCGCGCCCGGGTGGCCGAGGACGGCCTGTGGTACCCACCGGACCCGGCGAGTGCACCCTGGTCGACCATCGGCGGCAACGTTGCGACGAACGCCGGTGGGCTGTGCTGCGTCAAATACGGTGTCACGAGCGAATACGTCCTCAACCTCGAAGTCGTCACCGGCACCGGCAAACTCGTGCGCGTGGGCAAGACGACGGCGAAGAACGCCGCCGGCTACGACCTGCGCGGACTCATCATCGGCGCTGAGGGCACGCTCGGCATCGTCACGGAGATCACCGTGCGCCTGCTGCCGCTGCCACAGGACTCCCGGGCCATCGTCGGCTACTTCGACAGCCTCGTCGATGCTGGCCGGGCCGTCGCCAACGTCACGGCTGCCGGCATCATCCCCTCCGCCCTCGAACTCGTCGACTCCTACTGCCTCAAAGCTGTCGATGAGTGGAAGAACATGGGTCTCTCGGCCGAGGCCGAGGTGCTGCTGCTGGCCGCCACCGACGTCCCGGGCGCTGCCGGGCAGACCGAGGCAGAAGGCATCGTCACAGCCTTCGAATCCGCTGGTGCCACGTTCGCTGCGATCAGTGAGGACGCAGAGGAAGCCGATGCGTTCTTCGCCGCCCGCAGGCTCGCCTACCCGGCTCTCGAACGCCTCGGCCCGGTGCTGACCGAGGATATCTGCGTAGCCCGCTCGAAGGTGCCCGAGGTGCTGGCGAAGATCCAGGAGATCGGACGCAGGCACGACACGGTGCTCGCTCAGATCGCCCACGCCGGCGACGGCAACCTGCACCCGCTGCTCGTCACCCCGATCGGCGATGATGCCGCCCGTGAGCGCGCACAGGCGGCATTCGAGGAGATCATCACCGTCGCCTTGGACGCCGGCGGCACCGTTTCCGGTGAGCACGGCATCGGGCTGCTGAAGAAGCCGGGCCTGTCCCGGGAGCTCAGCGAGGACGTCCTCGACATGCACCGGGCGATCAAGACCGCACTCGACCCGCACGGCATCATGAACCCGGGCAAGGTCTTCAGCCTCGAGGCCTGAGCGGCCGGTGCTCTGTCAACAGCCGGGCGATCGGCGTCCCCGCGGCGTCAGCGATCACGAGCAGGCAGGCCACCAGCAGGAACTGCCGCATCGTCCCGGTGCCGCCGCCGAACACCGGCACGGATCTCGCAGAGGATCGAGCCGCCGGCGACGAACTGTGCTGCGGACAGCACCTGCTGCCATCAGCATCTGAGGCTTGTTTGCGCTGAGCAGGCCGCTCTCACACATCGCCCAGCCTGCACATGCGATACTGGGAAGACATGGCTGAGAAGACCTCCTCCACACCGATCAACAGGCCGCCCCGCCGCCAGGTGCGGCCCATCGTCGAGCACGCAGACGGCACCACCTCGCGCACCCCGACGCGTGACGGCCGGCCGCTGCTGAACTTCAAGTCCCCGCGCGTCACCCAGCCGCCGACCCACCTGGCCGACATGTCGATGGACGAGCGGATCGCCGCCGTCACCGAGATGGGCCTGCCGGCGTTTCGCGCCAAGCAGCTCTCAACCCACTACTTCGTCCACCACACCACCGACCCCGAGGCGATGACCGACCTGCCGAAGGACCGGCGGGCTGAGCTGGCCGAGAGGTTCTTCCCACCGCTCTTAAGCGAGGTGCGCCGGCTGCGCACCTCCAACGGCGACACCATCAAGTTCCTGTGGCGGCTCTTCGACGGCGCACTCGTCGAATCGGTGCTCATGCGCTACCGCAACCGCATCACCCTGTGCGTGTCCTCGCAGTGCGGCTGCGGCATGAACTGCCCGTTCTGCGCCACCGGCCAGCAGGGCCTGACGAGGAACATGTCGACCGCTGAGATCGTCGAGCAGGTGATCCGCGCCAACCAGGTCATCGCAGCAGGCGAACTGGCCGAGGACACCTCAGCCGATACCGACATGCTCGGCAACCCCGCCGCCGCTGTCGGCTCTGAAGCCGACGAGGAGCAAGGCGAGGCCCCCGCCCAGGTGAGCGGACCTGCCGGCGGCACCACCGCCTCGGGCGCGGGCCCCACCCACACGTCAGGCCAGGCCGAACGCGTGACCAACATCGTCTTCATGGGCATGGGCGAGCCGCTGGCCAACTACAAGCGCGTCATGAACGCCGTGCGCCGCTTCGTCGACCCGGCCCCGGCCGGCCTGGGCATGGGTGCGCGCCGCATCACCGTCTCGACCGTCGGGCTGGTGCCCGGCATCAACAAGCTCGCCGCCGAGGACATCCCGGTGACCTTCGCGCTCAGCCTCCACGCCCCTGACGACGGGCTGCGCGATGAGATGATCCCGGTCAACACCCGCTGGAAGGTCGATGCGGCGATCGACGCGGCCTACAACTACTACCAGGTCACCGGCCGGCGCGTGAGCATCGAATACGCGCTCATCAAGGACATGAACGACCACGCCTGGCGCGCCGAGCTGCTGGGCAAGAAGCTCAACGCACGCGGCCGCGGCTGGGTGCACGTCAACCCGATCCCGCTCAACCCGACCCCCGGTTCGGTGTGGACGGCATCCGAGCCCGAGGTGGCCGCTGAGTTCGTGCGCCGCCTCCAGGACGCCGGGATCCCGACGACGATCCGCGACACCCGAGGTCAGGACATCGACGGGGCGTGCGGCCAGCTTGCCACGGCCGAAGAGGACTGAGCGCTACACTTTAAGCACCGCACAGCATTCACAAGGAGAGCGACGTGGAGACGAACTTCCCCAGGATGTCGGGTTGGAAGAACGGGTACGACCCCGCGCAGGTCGACAGCTTCTTCAAGCGGGCCCGCGAATCCTTCGAATCCGACACGCCGCAGCCCGGCGATCTCGATGCGCGTGCGGTGCGCACCGTCGGCTTCGACCTAGTGCGCAACGGCTACCACGTCGGCGTCGTCGACGCCGCCCTCGACCGGCTCGAAGACGCCTTCGCCAAACGCAGCCGCGATCGGCTCATCTCCAGCTCGGGTGAGGACGCGTGGGTCAAGGAGCTCACCCGTGCCGCCAGCTCGCTGCGCGGCCGCCTCGCTCGTGAGTACGGGGAGCGGTTCAATCATCCGGAGAAGGGCCAGATCGGCTACGACGTCGAAGAGGTCGACGATCTGTGCGACCGCATCAACGGCTACTTCACCCAGGGCAAGCCGATGAGTGTTGACGAGGTCCGCCGCGTGCTCTTCCGCACCCGCAAGGGCACCCGCGCCTACGATGAGGACCAGGTCGATGCGTTCATCGACCGGGTCGTCGAGGTCATGGCCAGTGTCGACTGAACAGCTGCACTGGTTCCGCAAGCCGGGCACGAACTCACCGAAGGACAAGGGCACCTTCAATCCCGTCTTCGAGCTGCTCGACTACCCGATCGTCGCAGGGCGGGCTGACGAGGTCTTCTTCGCCGACGCCGAGGTGTCGCTGACGTATGAGGACGCGCTCGACCGGGTGGCGAAGTTCGCTGGCATCCTGCGCGCCGTCCACGAACCGGCCCCACCGATCCTCGTCATCGACGACGGACTGCGCCCGGTCACCCTCATCCTCGCGATGCTCGCCGCCCTCAGGCTGGGCAGCTGCGTGGTCCTCGGGGCCAAGGGACTCAAGCCAGGGGAGAAGAAGACCGCCCCCGTACTGCGTCCGATCGACGGTGCGCAGGCGGAAGCCGGCGAGCACATCAGCAGCAACGGCGATGCTGCCGCTCAGACTGCGGCGAAGGCCGGCATGCACACCGAGACTCGCAAGATCTGGTCGTACTTCGAGGGCACCGAGCTGCTCGCCGACGGCCCGGAGAGCAAACCGCTCGACGCCGGGGCGCTGATGAAGGAATCAGCGTTCAAGCACGCCGCTGCCGCCGAGATCGGTCCCGGCCGCGAGGTGCTGCGGCTTGACGGAGTGAGCCTGAGCGCTGCTGAGAGCCTCAATGCTGTGGAGATGTTCCTCAGCCGCTGAGCGCCTCCGAGCAACTGGGCGGTCGGGCGATTCGTCAAAGGGCCGCGATCGGCTCTGTGCCACCGATCACAGGCGTCCCGAACGGCCTCGATCCCGGTGTTACCGTAATCCTCATGGCGATCGACAGACGGAAGCTGGCGCGGCGGGCGCGCCGTTATTGGGCGATCGTCATCGTCATCTGCACCTACTTCGGCTTCCACTCCTTCATGCTCACCGGCCTGGCCGTCATGGCCCCGAACCTCGGGCTGGCCTCGCTGACGGTGACGATCTACATGGGCCTGGGCATCCTGCTCGACTCACCGGCGGCCTCGGCGATCGAGCGCTTCGGGCTGCGCCGGGTGATCGGCACCTCCGGCATCCTCATCCTGCTCATCACCATCGGGCTGCTCATCGCCGGCTCCGGCTGGTGGATCGTCATCTTCGGCACCCTGTATGCCTGCTGCTCCAGTCTCATCTACATTCCGGCGCTCGCCCACTACGCGTCGATGCTCGGGGAGCGGCAGGCCGACGGTCAGCGCATCAACGTCTTCATCCAGCGCGGCGGCGCACTGGCAGCCGGCCTGTTCATCACGTGGGCGCTGGCTGCTGAGCAGCCGCGCGTGCTGTTCGTCATCGTCGCGACCACCGGGCTCGGCATCCTCGTAGCCGCCTGGTGGCTGCCGGGGCCCAGCCGCGACCGGCACGTCACCCAGCGGGTGCCGCTGCTGCGCACCATCGTCTATTCGGTCGCAGCGATCGGCCGGTCATCGGTGATGGCCCGCGGGGCACTGTCGGCCTCAGCGCTGCCGGTCATCTTCATCACGACGAGTTCGATCTTCCCGCTCGCGCTGCCGGAGTTCGGTGCTGCGATCGGCGTCGGCCTCGTCATGCGCGAACTCATCGCCATGGCAACGGCGACGGCCTTCGGTCACGGATCGATGCGCCGGACCAACCGCGAGTTCGCCGCTGCGGTGCTGCTCGCCCTGATCGGGATCTCTGGGGCCTTGTGGATCGAGCAGAACTGGGCGGTGATCACCGGCATCATCCTCACCGGCCCGCTCATCAGCTCCGCGATCGTCACCTCATCGCTCAACACGCGCATGGCAAGCCTGAGTGCAGCGCACCCGTGGGCCTGCTTCGCAGGCATGGGCATCGCTTCGCGGACCAGCGGACTGCTCATCCCGCTCGTGCTCAGCGCAGCGCTCTCAACCAGCCGGCAGGCGCTGGAGATCGTGCTCGTCATCGTGTTCATGCTCATCGCCTGCGGCATGCTCATCGGCAGGCAGCGCCAGGACGGGGTGCCGGGCTGAGCGGAACCTGCTGGACACGGCCGTCCGTCCTGAGGTCGTAGCCCGCCCGGGACTGCCAGGCACCAGCTGGCGAACAGAGGTTTGGTGGTGACAGCCCGCCGGTCAGCGGCGAAGGATGGAGCGTCAGCCGACAGGCACCCGGCTCACACGTACATCGGAACGCGGATGAGCAGCCGCGACGTCAGCTGCGCGTCGTTTCGCAGATGCCGCGTCCGGCTGCGCGGAGTCCCAGCCCATGAGCTCGTCTCCGTGCCAGAACTCGACGATCCACACCTCGTGAGGCGTGTCGTGCACGAAGCGTGATACGGGGATCTCGGCAAGGAGGATGTCGTTCGCTTCTCCCTCCGGTAGAACGATCTGATCAGCAAAGCGATCCGCGTCTTTATAACGGCGGAATGCCCGGACCGTACCTCCGGGAGTCGACGTGTCGCGTTCAACTGACACAACCCACACGTGTCTGACGCGCGGCCAGAGCTTCATAGCGCACACGCATTCGTCACTGACATCGTGGAAACTCCCTCATCCGATCCCTCGCTCCCACAATACGCGGAGCAATCCGCACCTTGGCGGCAGCAGATCGCGAGAACGCCACCCGCCTCAGTCGAAACGACAACGGCCCCGGTGACTCGCGCGGAGTCACCGGGGCCGTGATGCCTGTCAGCTGATCAGCCTTCGTAGTTGGCGAAGGCGTTGATACCGGTCATCGCACGGCCGAGCGTCAGCTGGTGCACCTCGTGGGTCCCCTCGTAGGTGAGGACGGTCTCGAGGTTGATGGCGTGGCGCAGCGGCGAGTATTCGCTCGTGATGCCCGAACCGCCGAACGTGGCGCGCAGATCACGGGCGATGTTCATCGCGGTGTCGACGTTGACCATCTTGCCGAGCGAGATCTGCTCCGGGCGCACACCGACGGTGTCCTTGAGCTTGCCGAGGTGGGCGGCCAGCAGCGTGATCGACGAGTACTGGCCGAAGGCCTTCGCCAGCTTCTGCTGGGTGATCTGGAACGAGGACAGCGGGCGGTTGAACTGGATGCGGGTGCCGGTGTACTCCAGAGCCGAGAGGATCGAGTCGCGGGCAGCGCCGGTGACACCGAAGACGATGCCGAAGCGGGCCTCGGACAGGCAGGACAGCGGGCCCTTGAGACCCTTGGCCTTCGGCAGCATCGCCGACTCCGGCAGACGCACATTGTCGAGCACGATCTCACCGGTGATCGAAGCGCGCAGCGAGAGCTTGCGCTTGACCTCGGGCACCTCGACACCCGGGGTGTCGGTCGGGACGACGAAGCCGCGGACCACCGGGCGGCCCTTCTCATCGATCTCCTCGGTCTTGGCCCACACAACGCAGACATCGGAGACCGGGGAGTTGGTGATCCACATCTTCGCGCCGTTGAGGATCCAGTCGGAGCCGTCCTTCGTGGCGCGAGTCTTCATACCGGCCGGGTCGGAGCCGACATCCGGCTCGGTCAGGCCGAAGCAGCCGATCTTCTTGCCGGCGGCCATCTGCGGCAGCCACTCTTCCTTCTGCTCCTCCGAACCCCAGTTGTGGATGGCGAACATCGCGAGCGAGCCCTGCACACTCACGAGCGAACGCAGACCCGAGTCGATGGCTTCGAGCTCGCGGCAGGCCAGGCCGTACTGCGTGGCGGTCGCGCCACCGCAGCCGTAGCCCTCCAGGTGCATGCCGAGCACGCCGAGCTCACCGAGCTGCTCTGCCAGCTCGCGGGCCGGGATCGTGCCTTCGAGGTACCAATCGCCGACCTTCTCGCGAACGTTCTCATCGAGCCACTTGCGGACAATACCCGCCCATTCGAGGTCTTCCTTCTCGAAGACCGAATCGATCGCCAGAATCTCGTCTGGGGTCATGGTTGTGCTCATCGTCGAGTTCCTCTCCTCGTGGGGGCATCCGTGCGCATGGACATCATCGTGTTCTAAGAAAAGAATGAGATGATCTGTCACCGTGAAGGTACGTAACGTCATTCTACTGGGGGCCACCGGCTCGGTCGGCACCCAGGCCCTCGAAGTCATCGCCGCCAACCCCAGCCGGTTCGCTGTCATCGGCCTCGGCGCGGGCTCTCAGGTCGCTGCCGTCGTCGAGCAGGCGGTGCGCACCGGCGCCCGGCAGCTCGCCGTTGCCGTGCCGCCTGCCGGGGGAGAAGCCGCGATCCGCCAGCAGCTTGCGGACTGCGCTGAGCGGCTGCAGCTGCCGGTGCGCGTCGAGCAGATCTTCACCGGTCCCGAGGCGTCAGCGGCTTTGGCGTCCCAGCCCGCCGATGTCGTGCTCAACGCCGTGACCGGGGCCGTCGGCCTCACCTCGACCCTTGCAGCCTTAGAGGCCGGCACCGATGTCGCTCTGGCGAACAAGGAATCCCTCATCATCGGCGGGGAGCTCGTGCTGCGCACCGCCGCACAGAACGCAGCCCAGCTCATCCCGGTCGACAGCGAGCATTCGGCGATCGCGCAGGCGCTGCGCGCCGGCCGCCGGGAGGAGATCTCCCGCCTCATCATCACCGCATCGGGCGGGCCGTTCCGCGGCATGAGCGCAGCGCAGCTGGCGGCCGTCACCCCTGAGCAGGCGCTGGCCCACCCGACGTGGAACATGGGCACCGTCATCACAACGAACTCCGCAACCCTGGTGAACAAGGGCCTGGAGATCATCGAAGCGCATCTGCTCTTCGACATCGACTTCGACCGCATCAGCGCTGTCGTCCACCCGCAGAGCCGCATCCATTCGATGGTCGAGTTCGTCGACGGCTCGACCATCGCACAGGTCTCACCACCGGATATGAAGCTGCCGATCGCGTACGCGCTGGGCACCGGACGTGACGGCGAGACCACCCGCATCGCAGGGGCGACTGCGCCCGAACCCTTCGACGCGGCGAGCTCCTGGACCTTCGAACCGGTCGACGACGAGAACTTCCCCGCCCTGCAGCTGGCCGTGCGCGCAGGCCGCGCCGGCGGCACCGCACCAGGGGTCTACAACGCAGCGAACGAAGAGCTCGTCGCCGCCTTCCACACAGGCACGATCACCTTCCCGCAGATCTCCGCCGGCATCGCCGCGGCCCTCGACCACCACCTCGGCGGGGGTGAGAACCACCTCGGGAGCAGGGAGGATACCGGCGCCCTGACCCTGGAGGCTGTGCTCGGCGCGGATGCCTGGGCACGGGAGTTCATCGCCGGCTGGCTGCAGACCTCGGCCGCTGAGGAGGCACGCGCATGAGCGGACTGCTGTACGCACTCGGCATCGTCCTCATCCTCATCGGGGTCTCGATCTCGATCGCTCTGCACGAACTCGGCCACCTCATCCCGGCCAAGAAGTTCGGCGTCAAGGTCACCCACTACATGGTCGGCTTCGGCCCGACGCTGTTCTCCCGCCGCCGCGGCGAGACCGAGTACGGCATCAAGGCGCTGCCGCTGGGCGGCTTCATCGCGATGCCGGGCATGTATCCGCCCACCTACGCCACGCACGCCACCGTCGAGCAGGCACACGGGGCGAGCGACGCCTCGGGCATCGTCACCGCCGCCGTCGAAGGGACAGAGGACTCCGAAAGCGAGCCGACCGCACCGCGCCGGCGCCGGGCCCGCCTGTTCGAACGCACGATGGCCGACGCCCGGGACTACTCCAATCAGTCGATCGAACCGGGCGAAGAGCACCGGACCTTCTATGCGCTCTCAGTGCCCAAGCGGCTGGCCGTCATGTTCGGCGGCCCGGTCGTCAACCTGCTGCTCGGCATCCTTATCCTGGGCATCATGCTGCTCGGCGTCGGCGTGCCGACGCTCAGCACCACCGTGGCAAACGTCTCCGAATGCGCGGTGCCGGCCAAGGAGATGGCCGAACGTGCACCCGATGAGCAGGACCGCTGCCTGCCCGGCGACCAGGCCACCCCCGCAGCCGAGGTGGGCATCACTCCCGGCGACCGGATCGTGTCGATCGACGGCACGCCGATGGAGACCTGGGACGATGTCAGCGCCGAGATCCGCGGGCTGGCCGATGAGCGCGTCGACATCGTCATCGAACGCGATGGCGAGGAGATGACGATTCCCGTGACGATCATCGCCGCCGAACGCCCCGTCTACACCGCTGAGGGCGAGCTGCAGCGCGATGACAGCGGAGAGCTCGTCACCGAGTCCGTCGGCTTCTTCGGTGTGGGCCCGGACCGCGAGTACCGGCCGATCCCCGTCACCGAGTTCCCCGGCCAGATCGGCAGTGCGCTCGGAAACACCTTCACCGCCCTTGTGACGCTGCCGGTCAAGCTCGTCGACATCGTCCAGGTCGCCACCACCGACCGGGGGCGCGATCCGGAGGGCATCATGGGGATGGTCGGCGTCGGCCGGGTGGCCGGCGAGATCGTCTCGACCGGCCAGATCGACGTCACCGGCAAGGTCGTCACCGGTCTGGGCCTGCTCGGATCGCTCAATCTGTTCCTCTTCGCTTTCAATATGATCCCGCTACTGCCGCTGGACGGCGGGCACATCGCGGTGGCGCTGTACGAAGGCGCGCGCCGCCGCATCAACCTGGCCCGTGGCCGAGGTGTCATCGGGCCCTTCGACACCGCGCGCCTGCTGCCGCTGACTTATGTGGTCGTCGGCCTCATGCTGTGCATGACGGTGCTGCTCGTCTACGTCGACATCGTCAAACCCGTCGTGCTGTTCCAGTAGCCCGCGGGTTGCACGGGGAGCTGCCGTGGCAGGGGCCGGTTCGGCAGCCGGTAGGGCGCCGATCCGGCAGCCTGCAGCGCGCAGGTTCGTGCGCCGACGCTGCTGTGATAGAAGTGACTATGATCGCATCGGCGGCACGGCAGCCGCAGATGGAAGTCCCACACACCGCAGGGAGATCCGTGCAGCACGTTCAGCGGCGCGCCACCGCCATCACCGACGCCCTCACCCGGGAGCTCATCCCGTCCGACTATCCGGTCATCGGCATGGTCGACCTCGACACCCTTGACGAGCTGTACCACGCAGCCGAGGCGGCCTTCGACTCTCCGTCGCCGGTCACCCATGCGGTGGCGGCCAAGGCCGTGACGCTCGTGCCGATGATGCGCCATCTGGCCGAGCTCGGCTCCGGCTGCGAGGTGGCCAGCCCCGGCGAGCTGCAGATGGCGCTGCTGGCCGGCTTCACCGCCGACCGGATCGTCTTCGACTCCCCGGCCAAGACCCGTCACGACATCGACACCGCCTTAGACCTCGGCGTGGCGATGAACCTCGACAACTTCACCGAACTCGCCCGCATCGACGAGCATTTGAACGGGGCAACCCCCAAGGGCCGGATCGGGGTGCGCATCAACCCGCAGCTGGGTGCCGGCTCGATCGCGGAGATGTCGACGGCGACCCCGACGTCGAAGTTCGGCATTCCGCTGCGCGACGAAGGCTCCCGGCAGGCGATCATCGACGCCTATGCCTCCCGTCCGTGGCTCAACCAGATCCACGTCCACTCCGGGTCCCAGGGCATGGCCCTGTCCTCGATGGCTGCCGGCGTGCGCGCCGTCGTCGACCTCGTCGCCGACATCCACGCAGCGATCGGCCGCCAGCAGATCACCCACATCGACATCGGCGGCGGGCTGCCGGTCAACTTCGACTCCGACGCACACGCCCCGAGCTTCGCCGACTACCGGGCCGCGCTCGAGGCCGAGGTTCCCGAGCTCTTCGACGGCACCTTCGGGGTCATCACGGAGTTCGGCCGCTCCCTGCTGGCCAAGTCCGGCACGATGCTCACCCGGGTCGAGTCGACCAAGGTCGTCGGCGGCCGGCCGATCGCCGTCTGCCATGCCGGCGCGCAGGTCGCAGCCCGCACGATCTTCATGCCCAACGCCTGGCCGCTGCGGGTCAGCGTGTTCGACCCGGCCGGCACACCTCGGGAGGCGGATGTGTGCGAACAGGACGTCGCCGGTCCCTGCTGCTTCTCCGGTGACATCATCGCCCACCGGCGGCAGCTGCCGCGCATCCTCGAAGGCGATGTCATCGCCATCCACGATGTCGGCGCATATTACTTTTCCAACTCTTTTTCCTACAACGCCTTGCCCCGTCCGGCCGTGTACGGATATAGAGAAAAGGACGGTTCAGTGTCCTGGGTCACGCTCCGGCGCCAGCAGACCATCGAAGAGGTGGTCGCTGAGGCAGGAGGCGACGTTGACTCCAGCTGGTAGCAGCCGGTCCGGCAGCCACCGGCACCCGGCGGACGCAGCACCGCGCTGCACCGCCGCCTGACAGCACATGCGGCCCACCGGCCGCAGCGGTAACCACCGCAGGTGAGAAACGGAAACCACAGAAGGAGCGAACCCGGTATGAAGATCGGACTCGTAGGACGCGCGGCGGCAATCATGTCCGCTGCAGCACTTGTACTGAGCGCATGCGGCGGCGGGAACGGCGGAGGTGGCGGTGCACCCGCTGAGGACTTCACACAGGACCTGACCTTCGCTACCGGCGGCACCGCTGGTGTCTACTACCCGCTGGGCAATGAGTACTCCCGCATCTTCCAGGATGCTGTCGAAGGTCTGACGGTCAACGCCGTGGAGACCGACGGCTCGACCGACAACCTCGGACGCATCGCCAAGGGCGAAGCCCAGCTCGCCTTCACCCAGAACAACACCGCCAATGACGCCGTCACCGGCACCGGCGAGTTCGAAGAGCTCGGCCAGCCGCTGGAGAACGTCGGCTGGATCGGCCAGCTCTACCCGGAGGCCGCCCAGATCATCACCCTTGCGGACAGCGGCTTCGAGTCGGTCGAAGATCTCAAGGGCAAGAAGATCGCCGTCGGCGCCCCCGGTTCGGGCACCGCAGCCGTCGCGAAGCTCATCCTCGAGGCCTACGGCTTCGAAGAGGGCGACTACGAGCCCTTCGAGGAGAGCTTCGCCGATGCCCGCTCGAAGCTGCAGGACGGCAACATCGACGCCTCGATCGAGGTCCTCGGCGTGCCGGCGGCATCGCTGTCGGAGCTTGCAGCCAACGCCGATGTCAAGCTGCTGCCACTCGATGAGGACAAGGCCGAGCAGATCGCCGGTGAGTCGGACTACGAAAGCTACGTCATCCCCGGCGGCTCCTACGACTTCGCTCCCGACGACGTGCAGACGGTGACCGTGTTCGCCTCGATCGTCGCCTCGACCAACCAGGTCAGCGAAGAGGACGCCTACGGCATCACCAAGGCGATGTACGAGCAGGCCGGTGACATCTCGCTGGCGCAGAGCGACCTCATCAACGTCGACGACGCACTGCTGGGACAGGGCGATGTGCCGCTGCACCCGGGTGCCAAGAAGTACTTCGACGAAGTCGGCGTCAGCGCTGAGTGACCGACTGAAGTCTGAGAGCTGATATGCCAGCGGGGAGCATTCGCGCGGATGCTCCCCGCTCGCTGTCTGCGCCGGTGAGCCGACCACCGCACCGGCAACATGTAAGATTCCTGTGAACGTAAGATCGGCCACAGTGCAGAGTCATCGCGTGGGGTGTGCCACAGCGCCTTCACGCGGCTGCGCCTTAGCCATGGAGTGACGATGAACTCGATGAAGACCCCACGCGACGACGACAAGCCGAAGGCCGCCAGCACCGGCGCAGGCGAGGACGCCGCCAGCACCGGCGCTGCTGCGGACACCGACCGCACCGCCTCGGGCAGCACATCTGCCGACACCGCCACGGCCGTCGTCGATGACGATCTCGATGTCAGCAATGTCGCCGAGATGAGCACCACCGAGGCTGAGGACAAGGCTCAGGAGGTGCTGCGTGAGCACGACACCGCCTCCCGGCACCGCGTCGACTCCGAGCTCGGCCCGTGGCGCTGGCTCATCTTCATCCTCGCCCTCGGCCTCACCGGCTTCCAGCTCTACACCGCCTTCGCCGGCTCGCGACCGACGCTCATCCAGGGCGCGGTCCACGTCGGCGGCGCATTCGGCCTCATCTTCCTGCTCTACCCGCTGCACCGCAGCCTGAGCCTGCGCGAGGACACGAAGCGCTCGCTGTACTTCGCCTCACTCATCGTCGACACCATCCTCGCCTTCATGGCGATGGGCTGCTCGGCCTATATGGTTTTCAACTACGACTACCTCACCGGCGTGCAGGTTCAGCTGTTCGGCTACAGCCAGCTCGACACCATCGTCGCGCTCGTCGGCATCCTCCTCATCCTCGAAGGCACCCGCCGCTGCGTGGGTCTGCCGATCGTCGTCATCGCCTCCCTGGCGCTGCTGTACTTCTGGCTCGGCAAGTACTCGCCGATCCTGCCCTACCACGGCACCACCTGGCAGAACATGGTGCAGCAGACCTGGTACTCCTCGCGGTCGATCTTCGGCATCCCGATCCAGGTGTCCTCGACCTTCGTGTTCCTCTTCCTGCTCTTCGGCGTCGTGCTCGTGCGCACCAACATCGGCGCCTACTTCAACGGCCTCGCCTTCCGCCTGACCGGCAAGTTCGCCGGCGGGCCCGCCAAGGCCGCCGTCGTCGCCTCGGCGATGCAGGGCACCGTCACTGGCTCCTCGGTCGCCAACGCCGTCGCCTCGGGCTCCTTCACCATCCCGATGATGAAGAAGGTCGGCTTCAAGGCGAAGTTCGCCGCCGCCACCGAGGCGACCGCTTCGACCGGCGGACAGATCATGCCGCCGATCATGGGTGCGGCCGTGTTCATCATGGCCGAGTACACCGGCATCGCGTACTCGACGATCATCCTCGTCGCGATCGTCCCGGCGTTCCTGTACTTCGCCGGCGTCATGCTCGCCGTGCACTTCGAAGCCAAGCGCAACCGCATCCACGGCATGCGCAAGGACCAGCTGCCGAACTGGAAGTACCTGCTCACCCGCATCGATCAGCTGCTGCCGCTGGCGGTCATCATCTTCCTGCTGATGTCCGGCACCACCCCGGCCAAGGCCGCGCTGTGGGGAATCGGCACCGCGCTCGCGCTCAGCTTCCTGCGCGAGTCGACCCGCCTGAGCATCCGCGGCATCTTCGAGGTTCTCGAATCCGGCGCCCGCGTCGCCCTGCCGGTCATCGCCGCCTGTGCGACCGCCGGCATGGTCGCCGGCATCGTCACCGCCACCGGCCTCGGCGGCCGCCTGGCCGACGGCATCCTTACAGCAGCAGGGGAGAACTTCTTCCTCGTCATGTTCTTCACCATGATCGCCTGCCTGGTGCTGGGCATGGGCCTGCCGACCACAGCGAACTACGTCGTCACCGCCACGGTCGCCGCGCCGATCCTCGTGAGCAACTTCGATGTCCCGATCCTGGCCGCACACCTCTTCGTGTTCTACTTCGGCCTGCTCGCCGACATCACCCCGCCGGTGTGCCTGGCCGCCTACGCCGCCTCCGGCATCGCTGGATCGAACCCGCTCAAGTCCGGTGTCACCGCCTTCCGCGTGGCGATCGCCGGCTTCATCGTGCCCTACGTCTTCGTCAGCGCTCCGGGCCTCATCTTCCAGTCCGACGACACCGTCCTGCACTTCGCGACCGTCTTCATCACCGCGCTGCTGGGCATGACGGCGATCTCGGCGGCAACCGCCGGTTACTTCTTCGACAACCTGTACTGGTGGGAGCGGATCGTGCTCATCGCCGCCGGCATCACGATGCTCATCCCAACGCTGTGGATCTCCCTCATCGGCATCGCCGTGGCCGTGATCATGGCGATCATCCAGCGCACCCGCTCCAAGGGCGCGGCTGGGAAGGCCGCCGCCGAGGCGTGAGTCGCCTGGACTGCCGATGTGCCTGCGGACACATCGGCAGTTCAGCATTCCTTCACCTGCAGACCTAGAATAGGAACCGAATGCCGCCGGCCCCTCCGGCCGGCACCACCCGCTGTCGATACGAAGGGACGTCTGTGACCGCGATCAGCCTGGGAATGCCTGCCCCGCCCCCGCCGGTTCTCGCACCTCGGCGCAAGACCCGCCAGATCCGGGTCGGGAAGGTCGGCGTGGGATCGGATTCGCCGATCAGCGTCCAGTCGATGACGACGACGAAGACCACCGATATCAACGGCACGCTGCAGCAGATCGCCGAGCTCACCGCCGCCGGCTGTGACATCGTGCGCGTCGCCTGCCCCTCGGCGGACGACGCCGAGGCGCTGCCGGCGATCGCACAGAAGAGCCAGATCCCGGTCATCGCCGATATCCACTTCCAGCCCAAGTACGTCTTCGCCGCGATCGACGCCGGCTGCGCAGCCGTGCGCGTCAACCCCGGCAACATCCGCAAGTTCGACGATCAGGTCAAGGAGATCTCCAAGGCCGCCGCCGACGCCGGAGTCGCGATCCGCATCGGCGTCAACGCCGGCTCGCTCGACAAGCGGATCATGGAGAAGTACGGCAAGGCCACGCCCGAGGCGCTCGTCGAATCGGCGGTGTGGGAAGCCTCCCTGTTCGAAGAGCACGACTTCCACGATTTCAAGATCTCCGTCAAGCACCACGACCCGGTCGTCATGGTCCGGGCGTATGAGCTGCTCGCCGAAGCCGGCGACTGGCCGCTGCACCTCGGCGTCACCGAGGCCGGACCGGCCTTCCAGGGCACCATCAAGTCCGCGACCGCCTTCGGCGCGTTGCTGAGCCAGGGCATCGGCGACACCATCCGGGTTTCGCTCTCCGCCCCGCCGGTCGAGGAGATCAAGGTCGGCAACCAGATCCTCGAATCCCTCAACCTCAAGCCGCGCACCCTGGAGATCGTCTCCTGCCCGTCGTGCGGGCGCGCCCAGGTAGACGTCTACGAACTCGCCGACAAGGTCACCGCCGGACTCGAAGGCCTGGAAGTGCCGCTGCGTGTGGCCGTTATGGGCTGCATCGTCAACGGTCCCGGCGAGGCTCGCGAGGCCGACCTCGGTGTGGCCAGCGGCAACGGCAAGGGACAGATCTTCGTCAAGGGTGAAGTCATCAAGACCGTCCCGGAGTCCAAGATCGTCGAGACTCTCATCGACGAGGCGATGCGCATCGCCGCGGAGAGTGACGAGCCGTCCGGTCCTCCGGAGGTCGTCGTCGGCTGACCGCCGCAGCCCAATGCGGGCTGTGCCGGCCGCTCCACCTGGGAAGGACGTGGACGCGTGACATTGGCACCCCTGCGCGCCGCGGACACCGAGTGGCTGCGCCAGACGATCGCCGCCGACCCCGTCACCTACGCCTATGCGGCCCGGCTCATCGAGCACACCGGCACCGCCGAGGTCGACACTCCGGCAGGCCGGCTGTGGGGCTGGTTCAGCCAGGGCTGGCCGGTGAGCGCCTACTACATCGGCGGCACCATCATGCCGATCGCCGCGACCGCCGGCGGCAATGCCGCGGTGGCCCGGATGCTCAACGCCCGCGGCCGCTATATGTGCTCCCTCGTCGGCGATGCCAACGCTGTGCTCGACCTGTACCGCCGCCTGACCTGGGGTGTGCCGCGGGTGCTGCGGGCAGATCAGCCGCTGTTGCTCGCCGACCGCACCCCGCTGGTCGCCCCGGACGACCGGGTGCGGTTGGGCCGGCCGGAGGAGATCGACATCGTCTTCGACGCCGCGGTGCACATGTTCACCGAGGAGGTCGGCTTCTCGCCGATCGAAATGGGGAAATCCGGCTACCTGCACCGCGTGCGCGGCCTGCTGAGCGCCGGGGAGATCTTCCTCATCACCAGCCGCATGGCTCCTGAGGGCGGGCCGATCCGCCGCTACCCGACCCCGGAGTCCCGCGAACAGGTGATCTTCAAAGCCGATGTCGCCATCCGCGCCCAGCAGGTGGCCCAGGTGCAGGGCGTGTGGGTCCATCCGGACTTCCGCGGCCGCGGCCTGGCGGCACCGGCGGTGCTGGCGGTCACCGACTGGGTGCGGCAGACGATGAGCCCGTTCGTCAGCCTCTACGTCAACGCCTTCAACGAACCGGCCCTGCGCACCTACCGCCGAGCCGGCTACCGGCAGGTCGGCACCTACGCCACCGTCATCTACTGAGCGCGCCGCTGCTGCAAGGCATGGCAGCACGGCTTTCTGCCGGTGCCCGCAGGTCAGGAGCGGTAGCCGCGCAGCCGGTCGAGGGCGCGCCGGTCCTTCTTCGTCGGCCGGCCCAGCCCCTTGTCACGCCGCGGAGTGAATCCGCGCAGCGCCGGATCCGGGGCCGGGGAGCGATCCTCGTACAGCTGCTGCGCCAGTGAGGCCGGGCCGCGGCGCTCGGTGAAGCCGCGCAGCACGAGAATCTGCTCGAACCCGGCCTTGCGCACCCGGATCGTCTCACCGATGCGCACCTTCTGCGCCGCTTTGACCCGCTGCCCATCGACCTGGACATGGCCGCCACGGCAGGCCGCCGTCGCCGCCGAACGGGTCTTGAAGATCCGTGCCGTCCACAGCCATACGTCGATGCGCTGGCTGCGCTCAGAGGAGAAGTCCGGTTGCATGTCCATGGTGCCCACAGCCTAGCGCGAGTGCCGGGCGATGACACCGCTTTCACCGGCGCCGCAGCAGGCATCGGCAGTGATAGAGTCCGAGTTGACCGCCAGAGAACAAGCTACGGGAGAACACCTTCATGGCCCTGCGGATGTCGACGCTGTTTGCGCGCACCCTGAAAGAAGACCCGGTCGACGCCGACGTCGCCAGTCACAAGCTGCTGCACCGCGGCTCCTACATCCGTCGATCCGCCCCAGGCATCTACACCTGGCTGCCGCTCGGACTCGAAGTGCTCCGCCGCATCGAAACCATCGTGCGCCAGGAGATGCTCGCCGCAGGCTCCCAGGAGGTCCACTTCCCAGCACTGCTGCCGGCCGGCCCCTATGAGGCGTCCGGACGCTGGGACACCTACGGTGACGGCATCTTCCGGCTCAAGGACCGCAAAGAGGCCGACTACCTCCTCGCCCCGACCCACGAAGAGGTCTTCACGCTGCTCGTCAAGGACCTGTTCTCCTCGTACAAGGACCTGCCGCTCAGCATCTTCCAGATCCAGACGAAGTACCGCGATGAGGCCCGCCCCCGGGCCGGTCTGCTGCGCGGCCGCGAGTTCATCATGAAGGACGCCTACTCCTTCGACATCGACGATGACGGGCTCGACGCGTCCTACCGCATCATGCGTGATGCCTACATCCGCATCTACCAGCGCCTCGCCCTGCCCTATGTCATCGTCGAAGCGACCTCCGGTGCGATGGGCGGATCCGGCACCGAGGAGTTCCTCTACCCGTCCGAGGTCGGCGAAGACACCTATGTGCGCACTGCCGGCGGTTATGCGGCCAATGTCGAAGCCGTCACCACCCTCATCGGTGACCCGCTCGACGCCTCCGACGTGCCTGCAGCACACAAGGAGACGACCCCGGAGGCCAACACCATCACCTCCCTCGTCGAGGTCTCCAATGAGCTCTTCGCCCGCGAGGACCGCCCCTGGGAGGCCGGCGACATGATGAAGCTCGTCATGTGCGCCCTCATCCACCCGGACGGTGAGCGCGAGGTCATCGCCATCGGCCTGCCCGGCGACCGCGAGGTCGACCTTGGGCGCGCAGCCGGATCCGGCACCCTCTCCAGCGGTGAGATCGACCTCGAGCCGGCCACCCCGGAGGACCTGGCCAAGCACCCGGACATCGTCGTCGGCTACATCGGCCCCGGCACGTCGATCGATGCACAGCTGCTCGGCTCCGAGGGCAGCTCCGGAGTGCGGTTCTTCGTCGACCCCCGCATCACCCGCGAAGGCTCCCGCTGGGTCGCCGGCGGCAACGAGGCCGGCACCCATGTCTACGACCTCATCTACGGCCGCGACTTCACCGCCGACGGCGTGCTCGAAGTCGCCGAGGTGCGCGAAGGCGATCCTGCCCCGGACGGCTCCGGCCCGCTGGAGCTGGCCCGCGGCGTGGAGATCGGCCAGATCTTCAAGCTCGGCACCCGCTATGCCGAGGCGCTCGGCCTGACGGTGCTCGATGAGAACGGCAAGACCCGGACCGTGACGATGGGCTCCTACGGCGTCGGCGTCACCCGCGCTATGGCCTGCATCGCTGAAGAGCACCACGACGACAAGGGCCTCATCTGGCCGCAGCACCTGGCCCCGGCCGATGTGCACATCGTCGCCACCGGCAAGGGCAGCGAACCGCTTGAGACCGCTGAGAAGATCACCGCAGAGCTCGAAGCCGCCGGTGTGCGCGTGCTGCTCGACGACCGCCCGAAGACCTCCCCGGGAGTGAAGTTCGGCGATACCGAGCTGCTCGGCGTGCCGACGATCCTCGTCGTCGGCCGCGGACTGGCAGACGGGAAGCTGGAGCTGCGCGACCGCCGCACCGGCGAAGCGACCGACGTGCCGGTCGAGGACGCCGTCGCCCGCACCGTCGAGGCGGTCGACAACAAGTACGCCGAGCTGGGAACCGCCCGCGGCGAGATCTGAGCCGCAGGCACGACAGCTGAACAGCACGAGGGGCGGAGCCGTCAGCGGTTCCGCCCCGCGGCGCGTCTGCCGGCAGTGTACATCGGCCGGCTCACATCAGCTGCTGCCGTGTGCCGGTGAGCGTCATGTCCTGTCATACGCCGTCACACCGGCGCGAGCCAGCGCAGCAGGCTCAGCCGAGGCGCACGCCCGCGGCAGGCTCAGCCGAGGCGCTTGAGGTCGTGGGCGCTGATCCCGCCGACGCTGACCCCGCACATCGCCCGGCACACCCACAGGGAGCGGGCGGCATCGCCGAAAGCCTTCTGCGTGCCCTTATAGGCCGAACGCAGATACCAGAACATGTTCTCCAGCTCCCGCACAACCGTCGCACCCATCCCATAGGACGCATCGATCTCAGCGTGATGGCACAGCCGGTGGGCGAACTCGCGCAGCCACTGCGCCTGATCCTCACCGCTGGACCACGGGATCTCATAGAGCCGATTCCACAGCACCGGGGCGACCATATAGGCCGTCGGGCCGATGAGCGGCTGCGGATCGATCGCCTTCCACGACGCCACTCCGTTGTGATCCGGGTGGCCGGCAAGGATGTTGTAGTAGTGCAGATCGGCGTGCAACAGCCAGCTCTCGGTGGAGAAGGCGAGCTTCTCCATCCACATTCGGGCGCTGTCGAGCACCTGATAGTCCTGGGCGGAGAACTCCGGGAAGTCGCGCACCAGCGCACAGTCAGCGGCGAAGGTCTCCAGCCATTTGGCGGCGATATCCTGCACCCGCACGAACCCGGGCCCGCCGGGCACCCGGAGCGCGCGCACGAGCTGACCCCAGATGGGCGGCACATTGTCGAGCGGTTCGGTCGAGAGGTTGACCCGGGTGCGCAGCCGCTCCTGCAGCGTGGCGCGGAAGGAGCTGTCCTGTTCGAAGACGCGGACCGCGCCGTGACCCTGCCACGCCTGCAGCGCATCGAGCACCTGCCGGTGGACCTGCGGATTGGCGGTGTTGGGGGCGGCGAAGCGGATGATCGCCTGGTAATTCTCCTGGGTCAGCACCGGGATGACGAGGCTCTCGGCACCCGCCCACGGGGAGCCGGGCACCGGATCGCGGATGAGCTTCCAGCGGTCGAGCAGCTCGATGAGCATGAAGTCGAGCGCCTCCGCCCATGCCTGGGCATATTCGGTGCCGATGACCTCGGCAGCCGAATTGAACAGCACAGCGGGCACGCGCATCGTCATCCTTCCATCAGCGGTGAGGCACTCGGGCTCGCAGCGATGTCGAAGCGCAGCGCCTGCGGCTGTCCGAGCGCCGCCCGGGTGGCAGCAGTCTGCCACAGGCTCGCCAGTCCCAGCCGCGGTGCCCGCACCGCAGGATCGAACAGCGGGCCGAGCGCCTCGACGAGTGCATCCTCATAGGCCGCACCGGCTGTCTGCGCGCCGGCCTCGGCGGGATCGGGGTCGACCTGCCAGGCCGGGCGGTTCTCTGCGGCGGCGAATCCGCGGTCGGCCAGCCGCTCATTGGCCAGATCGGCGGCGACGTCGAGCTCCGTGATCCGGGTGGTGAGCACCGTGCGGGTGGGGTCGTCGTCACCGACGAGGGCAGCGGCGCGCTCATAGGAATAGGAAGCCTGATAGCAGGCCACCGCGAAGGTCGTGAGCGCCTGCTGCTGCGGATCGGCCTCCCCGTCCTCCTCGGCTGGAGCCTCACTGTCCTCACCCGGCCCGGCGCTGGGATCAGCCTCCGGCCGGTCGGCAGGCACCTCGCTCATCGTCTGCAGCAGCTCATCGACGCGGTCATCGCCGGACTGCTGCAGGTGCAGCACCGCGCCGACGGCGACATCGGCGAGCACCGCGTGCATCGAGTCGAGGTCATCGAACTGGGTGACGATCGCCTCGGCGGCGGCGAACAGGCCATCCGGGCCGGAGTACGCATCCGGGCCCGAGGTGGGGGTCGGGGTGACGAGCTCGGTCGGCGGGGCCCACTCGGGGCCGACCGCCGCGGCAAGGGCGTCGACCACCTCGGCATCGGCACCCTCAGCCTCGGTGCGGGCGAGGATCCGGGCGACGGTGTTGCGCACCTCATCGGCAGTCGAGAGCTCCGGCACCTCCGGATCGCGATCGAGGCGCAGACCGCATCCGGCGAGGGTGACCAGCAGTGCCGCCGCACCGCCGATGACCGTCCGACGGGTGATACCGGTTCCGCGCTCGCATGCCATGCTGACAATCCTAACGGCATGCACCGGCCTGCTCAGTCCGCGGATCGCCGACCGCGGCCGCGTCACGCCGATGATGCGCCGCACACGGACTGCCGGAAGTCAGCGCATGCTCAGAGACCTGCTCTAGTGTGAAGGGCTATGGACAAGCACACCGCACCCGTCTGGGATGCCGTCGTCGAGCCGCTGGCCGCCGAGGGCATCATCGTCGAGGACATCACTGCCCAGGTCGCCGGGCGCTTCCGCACGCTCACCGTCGTCATCGACCTCGACGGCTCCACCACCGCACCGGTCTCCCTCGACCACATCACCGCGGCCACCCGCATCGTCTCCGAGGCGATCGACGAGCTGCCGCTGTTCAATGAGCACGCCTATGATCTGCAGGTCACCTCGCCGGGCGCCACCCGCCCGCTGCGCGAGGTGCGGCACTTCCAGCGCGCCGTCGGCCGCACCCTGGCGGTGCGCACCACTGCCGATGAGGAGTTCGAAGGCGTGCTGCTGGCCGTCAGCGACGGCGACGCTCCCGAGACGGCGGCGGAGTTCCGGCTCGCCGACGGTTCCGAACGCCGCCAGGACCTGGCACAGATCGCCCACGCCGAGGCGGTCCTGCAGTTCAGATGACCCGATGGTGTCGCTGCCCCCGGCCTGCGGCGGTGCTTTGCTGAGATGTGCATCTCAGCTAGGCTCGGGGACACATCGCCCATACCGACAACTCAACAGCCGGCACGACCTGCACGGGTTCTGGTGCCGAGGAGGACTCAGCAATGGACATCGACCTCTCCACGCTCCGTCTCATCGAGCATGAGAAGGAGATCCCCTTCCACACGCTCGTCGAGCTCATCGAACAGGCCCTCCTGACCGCCTATCACCGCACCGAAGGGGCCTATCCGGACGCCCGCGCGGAACTCGATACGAAGACCGGCACCGCCACCATCTGGGCGGTGGAGTTCGACAACGACGACAACCCGATCGGCGAGTTCGACGACACACCCGACGGCTTCGGCCGGATCGCGGCGATGACCGCCCGCAACATCATCCACCAGCGGCTGCGCGACGTCGAAGACGCCTCGGTGCTCGGCACCTTCAAGAACCGCGAAGGCGAGATCGTCTCCGGCATCATCCAGCAGGGCCGCGATGAGCACATGATCCAGGTCGACCTGGGCGAGGTCGAGGCGGTGCTGCCGCCGCATGAGCAGGTGCCCGGCGAGGAGTACAACCACGGCAACCGCATCCGCGTCTACGTCACCGATGTGCACAAGGGCCACAAGGGACCCTCGATCACCGTGTCGCGCTCGCACCCGAACCTCGTGCGCAAGCTCTTCGCCCACGAATCTCCGGAGATCGCCGACGGCACCGTGGAGATCGTCTCCCTCTCCCGCGAAGCCGGCCACCGCACCAAGATGGCCGTGCGCGCCACCGTCCCCGGCGTCAACGCCAAAGGTGCGTGCATCGGCGAGCTCGGCTCGCGGGTGCGTGCGGTCATGGCTGAGCTGGGGGAGGAGAAGATCGACATCGTCGACTACTCCGACTCGCCGGCGAAGTTCGTCGCCAACGCCCTGTCGCCGGCCCGCGCCCTGCGGGTCGACGTGCTCAATGAAGCTCAGAAGCTCGCGCGCGCCGTCGTGCCGGCCGAACAGCTGTCGCTGGCGATCGGCAAGGAGGGGCAGAACGCGCGTCTGGCGGCGAAGCTCACCGGCTGGAAGATCGACATCGTCACCCCGGAGGACAGCGCTCCGAACGCCGACTGAGTCGACGTCCAGTCGATGGGAGGGTGTCGGTCAGGCAAACGGTCAGTGTTAGACTGGCATGCGTGGTCCGTGCTGGTGAACCCCTGCGCATGTGCCTGGCATGCCGGAAACGGGAGCCGAAGAGTCGGCTCGTCAGGCTGGCAGTGGTTGATGACAGCACACCGCACATTGCCGTCGATGCGCGACGCCGCCTGCCCGGCAGGGGCGCATGGATCCACCCGGATCAGCGATGCCTCGACACCGCAGTGAAGAGAAACGCGTTCAGACGAGCGCTGCGCACTCAGGCTCCGGCCGATGCACAGCTGCTCGATGACATCCGTCAGATCACGGAAAGCAGTTGAACCGAATGGAAACCCAGCAGTGAGTGCTCAGAAATGACACCCAACGCATACGGTCGTGAGCAGTGAAATGAGGACTGTTCACTCACGATGAGGTTCCTTCCTGTCCGGGAGGAACCTGGACAGGAGAGAAGTGGCAAAGCCCCGTGTCCATGAGCTCGCGAAGGAGCTCGGCACAACAAGCAAAGACGTGCTGGCGAAGCTGGAGGAGATGGGCGAGTTCGTCCGCACTGCATCTTCGACCGTCGAAGCGCCGGTGGTGCGCAAGCTGAAGGAGGCCTACGGCGCTGCCGGCAGCTCCGACGCGAAGGCGAAGAGCACCACAGCGCAGAAGCCGGCCGCACCGAAGCCCGGCGCCAAGCCCGGCCCCCGATCGGCAGCCGGCCGCAGCCCGAAGCCCGGCCCTGCTGCGCAGAAGCCGGCCGCATCGTCTGACGATGCCAAGTCCGCACCAGCTCCCAAGCCCGGAGCCGCTGCCCCCAAGCCGAGCCCGCAGCGTCCTGCTGCGCCGAAGTCGGACGCCCCGAAGCCCGCACCCAAGCCCGGTGCCGCTGGTGCGAAGCCGGGACCGCGTCCGGGCCGCAGTGCGCGTCCGGGCAACAACCCGTTCGCATCCTCGCAGGGTATGCCGAAGCCCGGTGCCAAGCCGGGTCCGCGTCCCGGCGGCGGCCGCGGCGGTGCACGTCCGGGCAACAACCCGTTCGCGCCCTCGCAGGGTATGCCGAAGCCCGGTGCCAAGCCGGGACCGCGCCCCGGCGGCGCCGGTGACGCAGCACAGAGCGGCGGCGGCCCGAAGCCGCGCGGCCGACGTCCCGGCCCGCGCCCTGGTGCACCCCGGCCGAACCCGGCGATGCTGAAGAACTCCGCCCTGGCCCGTCCTGCGCCTTCGCGCGGCGGCGGTCGGGGACCCGGTGGACCCGGCGGCCCCGGAGGCGGTCCTGCCGGACCTCCGCGCGGCGGTCGCCCCGGCGGTCCGCGCGGTTCCGGACGCGGTCGTGGCGCCACGCAGGGCGCATTCGGCCGCGGCGGCGGTCGCGCACGGAACAAAAAGTCCAAGCGCGCAAAGCGCCAGGAGATGGAGCAGATGCAGGCTCCGTCGATCGGCGGCGTCACCGTCCCGCGCGGCGATGGCAACACCCCGCTGCGCCTGCGCCGCGGCTCCTCGCTGGCGGACTTCGCGGAGAAGATCAACACCGATCCGACGAACCTCGTCACGGTGCTGTTCCACCTCGGCGAGATGGCGACCATCACTCAGTCGCTCGATGAGGAGACCTTCGAGATCCTCGGCGACGAGCTGGGCTACAAGATCCAGATCGTCTCGCCGGAGGACGAGGATCGCGAGCTGCTCGAAAGCTTCGACATCGACCTCGAGGCCGAGGCCGAAGCCGAGGACGATGAGGATCTGCTGCCGCGTCCGCCGGTCGTGACCGTCATGGGTCACGTCGACCACGGTAAGACGAAGCTGCTCGACGCGATCCGCTCCGCCGACGTCACGGCCAAGGAGGCCGGCGGCATCACCCAGCACATCGGCGCCTACCAGGTGGGCATCGAACACGAGGGCGAAGACCGCCGCATCACCTTCCTCGACACCCCCGGTCACGAGGCGTTCACCGCTATGCGTGCCCGCGGTGCGAAGGCCACCGACGTGGCGATCCTCGTCGTCGCCGCCGATGACGGCGTCATGCCGCAGACCATCGAAGCGCTCAACCATGCGCAGGCTGCCGGTGTGCCGGTCGTCGTCGCGGTCAACAAGATCGATAAGGACACGGCCAACCCGCAGAAGGTCATGTCGCAGCTGACCGAATACGATCTCGTCGCCGAAGAGTACGGCGGTGACACGATGTTCGTGCCGATCTCGGCGCTGCAGCGCAAGGGCATCGACGATCTGCTCGAAGCCGTGCTGCTGACGACCGATGCGGCTCTCGATCTCAAGGCCAACCCGGACAAGTCCGCGCGCGGCATCGCGATCGAAGCGAAGCTCGACAAGGGCCGCGGCGCCGTCGCGACGGTGCTCGTCGAGTCCGGTACCCTGGAGCAGGGCGATGCGATCGTCTGCGGCACCGCCTACGGACGTGTGCGTGCGCTCTTCGACGAGAACGGCAACGCCGTGGAGAAGGCCGGGCCCTCGCGTCCGGTGCAGGTGCTGGGACTGTCGTCCGTGCCGCGGGCCGGTGACTCCTTCCTCGCCACCGACGATGACCGCACGGCTCGGCAGATCGCCGAGAAGCGCGATGCGATCGAACGCAATGCCGCCCAGGCGCGCGGACGCAAGCGCATCAGCCTCGAGGACTTCACCAAGGCGCTCGAAGAGGGCAAGGTCGACATGCTCAACCTCATCCTCAAGGGCGATGTGTCCGGTGCTGTCGAAGCGCTCGAGGATTCGCTGCTCAAGATCGATGTGGGCGAGGAGGTCGACCTGCGGATCATCCACCGCGGCGTCGGCGCGATCACCGAGAACGACATCAACCTCGCGACCGTCGACAACGCGATCGTCATCGGCTTCAACGTCCGTCCCGAAGCCAAGGCCCGCGACCTCGCCGAATCCGAGGGCGTCGATGTCCGGTACTACTCGGTCATCTACGACGCGATCGACGACATCGAGAACTCGCTCAAGGGCATGCTCAAGCCCGAGTTCGAAGAGGTCCACACCGGTTCGGCCGAGATCCGCGAAGTGTTCCGCTCCTCGAAGTGGGGCAACATCGCCGGCTGTATGGTCAAGGACGGCGTCATCCGCCGCAATTCGAAGGCCCGGGTCACTCGCGATGGTGTCGTCGTCGGCGACAACCTCACGGTCGAATCGCTGCGCCGCTTCAAGGACGATGCCACCGAGGTCCGCGAGGGCTTCGAGTGCGGTGTCGGACTCGGCAGCTTCAACGACATCCGCGAAGGCGACCTCATCGAGACCTTCGAGATGCAGGAGAAGCCGCGCGACTGATGCAGCCCACCGGCTGCACCAGCGGCTGCCCGCACCACGCGGGCAGCCGCCGGGCGCACCGAAGGCATCCGGCACACTGATGCCTCCGGTCGCACCCCAGAGCTCAGGCCCCAGGGAGAGAGGGAACCACCATGGCTGATGCCACCCGCGCCAGGAAGATCGCCGATCGCATCAAGGTCATCGTCGCGCAGACGCTCGAGAAGCGGATCAAGGATCCGCGGCTGGGCTTCATCACCATCACCGATGTCCGCGTCACCGGCGACCTGCAGCAGGCCTCGATCTTCTACACCGTCTACGGGGATGAGAATCAGCTGGCCTCGACCCAGGCGGCGCTGAATTCGGCCAAGGGGCTCATCCGATCCGAAGTCGGCAAGGGACTGCAGATCCGGCTGACGCCCTCGCTGGAGTTCATCGCCGACTCCGTGCCGGCAGCCGCAGCCGAACTCGAAGAGCTGCTCGCGCAGGCCGCCGCCCACGATGCCGAAGTCGCTGCCCTAGCCAAGGACGCCACCCCCGCCGGGGAGGCCGACCCGTACCGCCACGGCGATGACGAGGAACCGCGTGACTGACACCGCAGCTGCCGGCAGCATGCGCCTGAGCATCTGAGCAGCAGGCGCCGGAGATCCCTCCGGCGCCTGCCTGACTGCGTACCCGCGCATGAGGAGAGGAGGACCGGCGCGGACTGGCCAAGGTGCGCCCGGACCGCTCGGCGACGATCCCCGCCTCCTTCACCGCGTTGCTCGGTGCGATCCTCGGAGCCCGCGCAGCCACACTGCTGCCCAGCGATGTCTTCGAACCGCTCATCGTCGTCGTGCTCATCGGCGTGGCGGTCTTCACTCTCCTCAAGCCCCAGCTCGGGCTCGTCGCCCAGCTGCGCTTCGGCGAGCACTCCAAGCGCCACCACGCGATCTCGTGGCTCATCGGACTGCTCATCGGCTTCTACGACGGCCTGCTCGGGCCCGGCACCGGATCCTTCCTCGTCATCGCCTTCGTCTCGATCATCGGCTTCGACTTCCTCCAGGCCTCGGCGACGGCCAAGATCGTCAACTGGGCCACCAACCTCGGCGCGCTGCTGTACTTCGTGCCCAACGGCCACGTCGTCTGGGCGCTCGGCCTGGCGGTCGAAGCCGGCAATGTCATCGGTGGCCTCATCGGCGCCCGCACGGCGATCCGACTCGGCAGCGGGTTCGTGCGTGTGGTGTTCCTCATCATCGTGAGCGCACTCATTCTCAAACTCATCGTCGACGCCATCGCCTGAGCGGCAGCGTTCTCCCACCTCAGGAACGGGGGAGAGGAGACCGGCCCGCGGGGTGCTCCACGGCCTGCCCGGTCGGCCGGTCCGGGCAGCGCGCAGCGATGTGAGGCAGCTCGCGGACATGCCCGGCGTCATCGTTTTGTGATCTTCACGGATGCCGTTACACTCATACAAGATCACGGAACGATTACAGCTTTGTTAAGGGACAGTCGAATTGGGCAAGCACTCTGATCCGAACCAGTCGTCATGGGCGTCCAACGCCCGCACGCTCGTGCGCGATCTCAGCCGCATGGGACGCTCCGGCGGGGGACGGCACTCCGTCAGCCGGGCCTCCACTGCCACCGGCGTCATCCGCACCGTCAAGCGCAAGCCGATGGTCGCTGCGATCGCGATCCCGGCCGCCGCGACGACGGCGATCGTCGCCTCCTCGTTCGCACTCGGCCCCAACGACGAATCCGGTGTCGTCAAGACCGAACAGCGGGCTGAGTCGACCCCGACCCCCGAAGAGGTCAACCTCGTCGACGAGGACGCGCTCAACAAGCAGCGCGAGGAGGCCGCACAGGCCTATGCCGAGGGCCTCAAGGACGATGACAACTACAAGAGCGAGAAGGACTCGGTCGGCGCGAAGACCCCGAAGCCCACGCCGAAGGCCTCCGCTGCCGGCAAGTCGGGCGCAGGCTCCTCGGAGCGCGGCGACGGCTCCGCCTCCCGCTCGCAGGACCGTGACACCAACGTCTCCTATGAGCCCTGCAGCGTGTCCTCCAGCATCGAATCCGGGCTGCAGCCGGTTGCCATCAACGGCTACCGGGCGATATGCGCGAACTTCCCGGAGGTCAAGACCTACGGCGGCTACCGCAACCAGGCCGGATCCGACCACAGCACCGGCATGGCCGTCGACGCGATGATCCGCGGTGAGGTGGGCGACCAGATCACCAAGTTCCTCATCGACAACCGGCAGGAGCTGCGGGTCAAGTACGTCATCTGGGAGCAGAAGTACTACGCCCCCACCAACGGGTGGAAGGGCAAGCCGATGGAGAACCGCGGCGGCGACACCGCCAACCACTTCGACCACGTGCACGTCTCCTTCCACTGACGTGACCGGCCGGCCCCGCAGCCGGCTCGCTGACAGCAGGCTCAGGCGCCGGCCTCGAGCCTGCTGTCATGTCCGCACACAGAGGGAAGGCGCCCACACCATGGCCAAGCGCAGCGCGTCGCCGGTCAACGGCATTCTCATCATCGACAAGCCCGCCGGGCTGTCCTCCCACGGTGTCGTCTCCCGGCTGCGCCGCTGGTACGGCACCCGCCGCATCGGCCATGCCGGCACCCTCGACCCGATGGCCACCGGCGTGCTCGTCGCCGGTCTGGGCCGCGGCACCAAGCTGCTGACCTACCTCATCGGCCTCGACAAGACCTACACCGCCACCATCCGGCTCGGCAGCTCCACTCCCTCCGATGACGCGGATTCGGCAGCCGACCGCTTCGCCGACCCGCAGCAGCTCGCCGCCGTCACCGATGCGCAGATCGCTGCCGGGGTCGCACAGCTGCGCGGACCCATCGAACAGGTGCCCAGCGCCGTCTCGGCGATCAAGGTCGACGGCCAGCGCGCTTACCAGCTCGTGCGCGCTGGCGCCGAGGTCGAGCTCAAGGCCCGCCCGGTGACGATCACCGCCTTCGACATCCACGACATCCGCCGGCAGCCCGACGCCCAGCTGCCGGCCATCGACGTCGATGTCACCGTCTCCTGCACCTCGGGAACCTATATCCGGGCACTCGCCCGCGACCTCGGGACCGGCCTGGGCGTCTTCGGCCACCTCACCGCCCTGCGCCGCACCCATGTGGGCCCCTTCGCCCTGCCCGGCCACCAGCTGCCGGACGACCTCACCGCGCCCGAGGCGGTACCGCCTCCCGAGCCGATCGACCTCGCGACTGCCGCCGCGCAGGTGCTGCCGGTGCACGAACTCAGCACAGACGAGGCCCGTGCACTGCTCAGCGGACAGTTCATCGACGCGACCGGCGCCTCGGGACCGGGGCCCTGGGCCGGGATCTGCGCCGGGGAGCTCATCGCCGTCATCGAACGCCGCGCAGACAAGCTCAAGACGGCCACCGGCATCGCCCAGCAGCCGCCGTCCTGAACCGGCCGGAGCTGGCCCGGGGCGGCCGGGACGGGCGCCGGCGGCGGTCTGCCGGTGCGGTAACGTTGGGGCGGTATTCGACACCAGCGATATGGGACCAGCGACGCCTGGGAAGGGGCGAGAAGTGGAAGTTCTCTGGGACATCGACCAGATCCCACCCGATTTCGGTCACACCGCCGTCACACTCGGCAACTTCGACGGCGTGCACCGCGGCCACCAGGCCGTGCTCGGCCAGCTCGCCTCCCTCGCTCGTGAGCGCGGCCTGCGGTCCCTGGCGATCACCTTCGACCCGCACCCGCGCAGCGTCCACACCCCCGATGCCGCCCCGGAGCAGATCACCGGGCTGACCGAACGGCTCGCCCGGATGTCGGAGACCGGCATCGACGCGGTCCTCGTGCAGCGCTACACCCTGGAGTTCGCCGCCCAGACTGCCGAGGAGTTCGTCGCCGAATACTTCGTGCGGCGGCTGCGCGCCAAGCTCATCGCCGTGGGCCGGGATGTGCGGTTCGGCCGCGGGAATCACGGCACCATCGACACCCTCGAAGAGCTCGGCGCCGCACACGGCCTGGAGATCGTCGCGATCGAGGACGTCGGCCATGCCCCCGGCTCCAGCGGCAGGGACTCCTCGACGCTGGTGCGCGAGCTGCTCTCCGCCGGCCGCGTCGACGAAGCCGCAGCGGTGCTCGGCGCCCCGCATACGGTGGCCGGCACCGTCGTCCACGGCGATGCGCGCGGCCGCGAACTCGGCTTCCCCACCGCCAACCTCGGTGCGGACACCGAGGGGATGGTGCCCGCTGACGGCGTCTATGCCGGCATCGCCCACTTCGGCTCCGATCCGGAGGGCTATCCGGCGGCGATCTCGGTGGGGACGAACCCGACCTTCTCCGGCAGCAGCCGCCGCGTCGAGGCCTATGTGCTCGACAAGGAGTTCGCTGACTTCGACGTCTACGGTGAGGAGATGACCTTGGAGTTCATCAAGCTCATCCGCGGCCAGATCACCTTCGACGGCATGGACGACCTCGTCGACCGGATGCACGAAGATGTCTCCGAAGTCCGCACTGTGCTAAGCTGATCGACGCTGTCTTCTCAGCACCCACCCTGTCTTCCCGGCAGTGGGATGCTGTGCGCACAGCCTGCCGTCACGCCGGCCGCGGTCAGACAGAGCTGGAGCAGAAGGCTCCGGCGCCGCGCAACGATGTGGAAGAAGGAGAGATCTCATGGCACTTGATCCGAAGGTCAAGCAGGACATCATCAAGGAATACGCGACTCACGAAGGCGACACGGGATCTCCCGAAGTCCAGATCGCGATCCTGACCAAGCGCATCACCGACCTGACCGAGCACTTCAAGGAGCACAAGCACGACCACCACTCGCGTCGTGGCCTGCTGCTGCTCGTCGGCCAGCGTCGCCGCATGCTCAAGTACCTGCAGCAGGTCGACATCGAGCGCTACCGTGCGCTCATCGCCCGCCTCGGCCTGCGCCGCTGAGCGCAGCACAGCGCCTGGATCGCAGCAGCGATCCGCACTGACCATCACCACACGGGGAATCGCCGGACGCGGCGGTTCCCCGTGTGCGTTTCGGCCCAGCTCAGCCGCTTGTTACACTGGCGGATGAGCCTGGAACCGGCAGCTGACGTAGCTCCGGTGGTCGGTAGTGGCCTCCGCACTCGGTGCGTGGGCCTCGATCGATGACCGGATCCCTGCCGCCGGTTCGCGTGTGCGCAGTCCTGCCCACCCGCCGCATCCGCAGAGGAAGCGCAGACGATCCGCGCGTACGAGCAGAGAGCCCGTGCGCAGAACTGAACGGAGAAACACTTGGGTCTCAATCCCGAATCTGCTGTTGCCCACATTGACAACGGGCGCTTCGGCACCCACACCATCCGCTTCGGCACCGGCCGACTCGCCAAGCAGGCCGCAGGCTGCGCTGTCGCCTACCTCGACGACGAGACGATGCTGCTCTCGGCGACCGCCGTCAGCAAGAATCCGAAGGAGCACCTCGACTTCTTCCCGCTCACCGTCGACGTCGAAGAGCGCATGTACGCCGCCGGCCGCATCCCCGGCTCCTTCTTCCGCCGCGAGGGACGCCCATCGACCGACGCGATTCTCGCCTGCCGCCTCATCGACCGGCCGCTGCGCCCGTCGTTCGTCAAGGGCCTGCGCAACGAAGTGCAGATCGTTGTCAACGTCATGGCGATCCACCCCGACCACATCTACGACACCCTGGCCATCAATGCCGCCTCGATGTCGACCCTGCTGTCCGGTCTGCCGTTCTCCGGCCCGATCGGCGGCGTGCGCGTGGCCCTCATCGACGACCAGTGGGTCGCCTTCCCGAACCACTCCCAGCTCGAGGACGCCGTCTTCGACATGGCGGTCGCCGGCCGCGTCGTCGGTGACGACGTCGCCATCATGATGGTCGAGGCCGAGGCCTCGGAGAACGCCTGGAACACCATGCGCACCGGCGGCACCGCCCCGACCGAGGAGATCGTCGCGGAGGGCCTGGAGGCCGCCAAACCGTTCATCCGGGAGCTGTGCCGCGCCCAGCAGGAGCTCGCCGACAAGGCCGCCAAGCCGGTCGTCGAGTACCCGGTCTTCAAGCCGTACGAGGACGATGTCTACGCAGCCGTCGAAGCGGCTGCCCGCGAGCAGCAGACGAAGAACTTCCAGATCGCTGACAAGCAGGAGCGCGAAGCCGCCGGCGACGCACTGCTGGAGAAGCTGCTGACCGACCTCGGCGAGCAGTTCGAGGACCGCGAACAGGAGATCGTCGCCGCCCTCGATTCGCTCACGAAGGACATCGTGCGCAAGCGGATCCTCACCGAACAGATCCGCATCGACGGCCGCGGCCTCAAGGACATCCGCCCGCTGACCGCAGAGACCGGCGTCATCCCGCGCGTGCACGGCTCGGCGATCTTCGAACGCGGCGAGACCCAGATCCTGGGTGTCACCACGCTCAACATGCTCAAGCTCGAGCAGCAGATCGACTCGCTGTCGCCGGTCACCGCGAAGCGCTACTTCCACCACTACAACTTCCCGCCCTACTCCACCGGTGAGACCGGCCGCGTCGGCAGCCCCAAGCGCCGCGAGATCGGCCACGGTGCCCTCGCTGAGCGCGCCCTCGTGCCGGTGCTGCCCAACCGCGAGGACTTCCCGTACGCCATCCGCCAGGTCTCAGAGGCCCTCGGCTCCAACGGCTCGACCTCGATGGGCTCGGTCTGCGCTTCGAGCCTGTCGCTGCTCGAAGCCGGCGTGCCGCTGCGCGCCCCGGTCGCCGGCATCGCCATGGGCCTGGTCTCCGATGTCATCGACACCGCTGACGGCCCGCAGACCGCCTACGCCGCGCTCACCGACATCCTCGGCGCCGAAGACGCCTTCGGCGACATGGACTTCAAGGTCGCCGGCACCAAGGACTTCATCACCGCCATCCAGCTCGACACCAAGCTCGACGGCATCCCCGCCTCGGTCCTGGCCGCTGCGCTCAAGCAGGCCCGCGACGCCCGCCTGGCGATCCTCGACGTCATGAACGAGGCCATCGACGCGCCGGCGGAGATGAACCCGACGGCACCGCGGATCATCTCGGTCAACATCCCGGTCGACAAGATCGGCGAGGTCATCGGCCCCAAGGGCAAGATGATCAACCAGATCCAGGAGGACACCGGCGCCGAGATCAGCATCGAAGACGACGGCACCGTCCTCATCGGCGCGACCGACGGCACCTCGGCAGAGGCCGCCCGCGCGGCGATCAACGTGATCGCCAACCCGCAGGTCCCCGAAGTGGGCGAGCGCTACCTCGGCACCGTCGTCAAGTGCATGTCCTTCGGCGCCTTCGTGTCCCTGACCCCGGGCAAGGACGGCCTGCTGCACATCTCCGAGCTCAAGAAGCTCAACGGCGGCAAGCGCGTCGAGGACGTCGAGGACGTCCTGGGCGTGGGCCAGAAGATCCAGGTCGAGATCACCAAGGTCGACGACCGCGGCAAGCTCTCGCTCGTGCCGGTCGTCGGCGAAGAGGATGCTAACGACGCACAGGACTGATCCTCTGCACACCGAACAGCTCCTGGGGGAGGACAGCAGCGTGCTGCGCTCTGTCCTCCCTTCGGGTATCCGCGTCGTCACCGAGACGATGCCCGCGCTGGCATCGGAGACCGTCGGTGTGTGGGTCGACTCCGGCTCCCGTGATGAGACCGATCTGACGGCCGGCTCGACCCACTTCCTGGAGCACATGCTCTTCAAGGGCACGACGAGCCGCTCGGCCAAGCAGATCGCGCAGATCTTCGACCGCACCGGCGGGGAGTCCAATGCGGTGACCTCCAAGGAGTACACCTGTTACTTCGCCCGCTGCCTCGTCGACGATCTGCCGCCGGTCACCGAGCTGCTGTGGGACATGGTGCTCAACGCCACGCTCGATGCCCAGGAGTTCGAACGCGAACGCGGCGTCATCGTCGAGGAGCTCGCGATGGCCGCCGACGATCCCACCGATGTGCTCTACGAAGCCTTCGACACCCTCGTCTACCCCGACCACCCGCTCGGCCGGCCGGTCGGGGCGACGAAAGAACAGGTGCGCAGGCTCGCCCACGGTGTGCTCCACGACCACTACTCCGCGGCCTACATCGGCCCGCGGCTGGTGTTCACCGCCGCCGGCGGGGCCAGCCATGAGCAGATCGTCGAGCTCGTCGCCCAGGCGACCGCGCACCTGCCGGCCGCCGCGCCCGAGGCGGTCCGCCCCTCGCGCACGGCCCCAGCCTTCGCCTCGGGAACGGCGTGCATCGGCCGGGACACCGAACAGCAGGGCATCATCATCGGCATGCCGGGGCTGAGCGAAGGCGATGAGCGGCGGTTCGCGTTCTCCGTGATGTTCTCGCTGCTGGGCGGCGGGATGTCCTCCCGGCTGTTCCAGAGCGTGCGCGAGGAGCGGGGACTGGCCTACTCCGTGCACGGCATCGCCTCCCGGTATTCGGATTCCGGCCAGTTCGGCATGTACGCCGGTTGCGCGCCGCAGGCCGCGCAGGACGTCATCGACCTGTGCGTGGCCGAGTTCGAGCGGCTCGCCGGCCAGCTGCCCGGCGAGGACGAGGTCGCCGATATCGTCGCCCAGGCCGCCGGTTCGATGATGCTGAGCCTGGAGAGCTCCGCGGTGCGGATGAACCGTCTCGCCCGTGCCGAGCTCGCCGGGATGCCGCTGGAGTCGCCGCAGGAGCTGCTCGACATCGTCCGGCAGGTCACCCCGGCCGATGTCTCGGCGATCGCTGCCGATCTTGCGGCCGGCCCGCGGGCACTTGCGACGATCGGCCCGCGCGAGGACCTGCGCCTGCCGGGCTGATCAGGTGCGGCGGCCGGTTGAGGGACTGTCGTTGCCCGGCTGACATGGTGCGCCTGTCGGTTCTGTCCTGCTCAGCGGATCCTGAGCAGAACTTCACGTGCTCACTCGACAATGTGATTGAGCGATGGAATAAGGTGGGAGATGAGCCCGTTATGCCGGGTAGCGCCTGGCACAACCGACGGGCCGTCACCCACGTATGAGGAGGACTCACATGGTTGAGCAGTACACGCTCCCGGACCTGCCCTATGACTACGCAGCACTTGAGCCGCACATCTCGGCCAAGATCATGGAGCTGCACCACGACAAGCACCATGCCACCTACGTCAAGGCCGCCAACACCGCTGTCGAGCAGCTGGCGGAAGCCCGCGAGTCCGGCGATCTGTCGAACCTGCCGAAGCTGACCCGCGACCTGCAGTTCAACCTCGGCGGTCACGTCAACCACTCGATCTTCTGGAACAACATGTCCCCGGACGGCGGCGACAAGCCGGTCGGCGAGCTCGCTGCCGCCATCGACGACGCCTTCGGCTCCTTCGACAAGTTCCGTGAGCAGTTCACCACCGCAGCCACGACCATCCAGGGTTCGGGCTGGGCAGTGCTCTACTACGACGCCCTCGGCGGCAACCTGCTCATCGGCCAGCTCAAGGACCAGCAGTCCGACATCCAGCTCGGCGGTGTGCCGGTTCTGCAGCTCGATATGTGGGAGCACGCCTTCTACCTCGACTACCAGAACGTCAAGCCTGACTACGTCAAGGCCTGGTGGAACGTCGTGAACTGGGAGGACGCCGGAGCCCGCTTCGAGCGCGCCCGCCAGCAGACCAAGGGCATGCTGCTCGGCTGAACCGCCGCGCACTGAAACCCCGGCGGCTCGGATCCACGTCGATCCGGGCCGTCGGTGCATTCAGCACAAGGCACCTTGTCTCCGCTAAGCTGTCACGATGACCGATTCCATCTTCCGCCTCGCACGCTGGCAGCCGGAGACCGCCGTCCAGCTCATCGATATCCGCCAGGCAGCGCTTGACGATGACGACCTCGACCTGCAGCGCAACACTCCGGAGATCGCAGACGCTCTTGCAGCGGCGCGCTTCGCCCAGAAGCTCTCCGCCACGGAGGCCGAGGGCACCATGTGCGCGCGGGTGATCCTGGGCACCGGACAAGCGGCCGGAAAGGTGCTCGGACAGGTGATGGCCTCCCAGATCGAAAGGACCCACTCGACCGCGTGGATCTCCTACTGGCTGCGCCCAGCCGCCCGCGGCCGCGGGATCGCCTCCGCTGCACTGCGCCAGTGCGTGGACCTGCTGCACGACGAGTGCGGCATCTACCGGCTGGAACTCGGCCACCGGATCGACAATCCGGCATCCGGGCACGTCGCCGCGGCTGCCGGGTTCCTGTGCGAAGGCACCGAACGGCAGCGGCTGACCTACGGCAGGCAGCGCTACGACGTCCACCGGTGGGCCAGGCTCGCCGGCGACCCCCGGCCATGGCAGCGGAGAACGTCGGCTACCTCAGGCCGGCCTGTAGTGGCGGAGTGATCTGCAGGCTTCCTGGCAACCCCTGAGTATGCTTCATGTGCTGCAACAGGAGTTTCGGCTGCGGCAAAGTCGAATCTGGCCCGATGCGGAGACTGTACACAATACTGTGACGGCTGGCGTTGGCCAGAGCCTGCCAGGATCCCGCTAACCGGTTGAAGGGACGGGTCAGATTCTTCCCGCGTAGGATCGTGCGGCGTGCGCCACAGCAGCCAGCTGCTAATGCGCAGCCGCTGCCGCGTTGCCACTGGCCTGCAGCGCTCCGCCTCCCTTGAACGCTGGCGGAACGTTGGCGAGCCCGCCTAGCTCGTGACTGAGCGCTGAGCTTTCGCGTGCTAGCGCGTCAGCGTCGCGAGCGACCGCGTTGAGCGCGGCGATGAGCTTCTGTGCTTCTGATGCCATCTGGCCAGTCAGGTCGGAGATATCGATATCAGTGTGCCCAGGGATCGGGCGGGTTCGTTCGATCCGGTCCTGGTGCCGAAGGGCTCCAGGAAGCTGGGTGGATCGCCCCGAGTTTGGTGGAGAGTTCATAGCGGTACGTCAGCCACCACTGGCCGACTGGTTTCAGTGTAGTAGTGTTCCTCGAACTGCGCTGGAGCGAGGT
>NZ_JBHMAU010000072.1:0-43727 GCF_042429315.1 Brevibacterium otitidis
ACCCCAACCACCCGATTAGTCAGGAATTCCAGCACTTCACAACCCAAACCCGCAGGTCATAGTGTCAATATGATCTACATCACACCAATTTGAGCCAAGTCAGGACGATTCAGCTATGACCTCACACCCCGCCTTCGAACGGATCGCCGGCACCTGGAGCGGCAGCGGCTTCGGCGAGTACCCGACGATCGACGACTTCGAGTACCGCGAGGAGACAGAGTTCCGTGACATCGGCAAACCGTTTCTCGTCTACTCACAGCGCACCTGGTCACCAGATGGGAAGCCGATGCACGTCGAGACCGGCTACCTGCGGTTCATCGGCGACTCGGCGGAGTTCACCATCGCCCAGCCGACCGGTCAGACAGAGCTGCTCGAAGGCCGGCTCGACGCTACCGACGAGCGCATCGTGGTGCAGCTGACCGGGCAGGTGCTCAACACCTCGACAGCCAAAAAACGTCGAGGCGACCAAACGCCGCTTCGTCTTCGTCGGCAACGACCTGGCCGTCAACTTCTCTATGGCCGCCGTCGGCTGCGAGATGACCCGTCACCTAACCGCGCAGCTCATGCGCAGCCAGCCGGGGCAGGGTGGTCAGCCGCACGGCTAACACCCAGATCAGATCGGTGAGGACGAATAGTGGCGAATGATCGAGTTCACGCGCTCTCTGCCAATGCCTCGTCTCGAACGAACCTAGTCGCAGCTGTCAGCCCTTCATAGACGGCCTCCTCCACTGTGCGCGGCGCTTTGCAGTCTCCGATACGGATAACCGGACAAGCCCCGAAGTCAACCGGAGGCACAACGGACCTAGGAGCAAAGCTGACGATCGTTGTAGAGACGTTGTCGACAGTGAGAACCTCGTAACTCAACGTTGACTGAAGGTAAGCGGAATCTGCATCGAGACCTACCAAGCGAACATCATTGATAAATGTGACACCGCGTCGGATTGCCTCGCCCATCATTGCGGTGCGCGTGTACTGCTGCATCGCTGCTCCTGGGAAGCTTGCTGCAGTCGCGAGAGTGACCTTCCGCTTCTCAGCGATCTTTACGGCTGTACCGAGACCAGCCCAGTCGCCTTTCCAATCGAAGACGAGGACTCCACCGCGTTCGAGGTTTGGCTCACCCGACAAATAGCTCCGCGCCGTGAAGATGGTCGGGTCATCCACGAGCTCCAGCGCCATCTCCCGGTCCTGTGATCCGGTGGCAAGAATCACAGACTCAGGCGCGAAGTCATCGACAATTTCGGTACTGATTCCTGTATTCGTCATAATCTGCACACCAGACCTACGTGCCTCACCCTCCAAGTTGGTCGCGGCTCCGCCGAACTCGGCTCGGAAGGGAAGCTTCTCCGCAAGATGTACTTGACCGCCGACGCGCTTTTCCTTCTCGACAAGCAGTACTGCAGCTCCCGCGTCAGCGGCAACTGCAGCAGCCTTGAGACCCGCAGGACCTCCACCGACAACGAGCAGACGCCGTGGTGTTCTCACGCGCGGTTGCGGCAGGAACACTGTTTCGCGACCGGACTCGGGGTACTGAATGCACGAGATTCCAACTCCCTGCTGAAAATGACCGATGCAAGCCTGATTGCACCCGATGCATGCGCGTATCGAGTCGAGGTCGCCGCGCGCAGCTTTGTTTGCAACTTCAGGATCACAGATCATGGCTCTCGTCATGATGCACAGATCAGTTTTGCCTTGGGCTAGGATCATTTCTGCTTCCTGCGGCTGGTTGATTCGACCAGCAACCATGACCGGCAGATCTGTCACCTTCTTGGCTGCAGCCGATAAGTCGGAGACGTAAGCAGCGCCGTACTGCATAGAAGGAACGATGTGCTGAGCACCTTGGAGCGTGGACGAATCCCCCGCAGTTACCGATATGTAGTCGGCATACCCTTGTGCGTCGACAGCTTTGATGATCTCCATGAACTCAGATTCGATCATGCCGTCCGCAGTCAGGTCGTCACCCGAAATGCGTAGACCGACAACGCAACCTGGGGCCACAGATTCGCGGGCAGCCTGGATGGACTCCAGGAGGAACCGCATACGATTAGCAGCAGAACCGCCGTACTCGTCCTGTCGATCGTTGATCCGGGGGTTGCAGAATTGGATGGGGAGGTATCCGTGACTCGCAACGATTTCGACCCCGTCTATCCCGGCCTGGGTGACGCGAGCTGCTGAGTCGCCGTAACCCTTGATGATTTCTTTAATTGTCGAGGTTGAAAGTCGCTGGGGCACCACATGGAATCGCTCCTGTGGGCTGTCAGATGGAGCAACAGCTTGTGGCGCCATGCCCCCTTCTCCATCCATGACCTCGCGACCGGGGTGAAACAGCTGGGCGATGATCTTGCAGTCATAGGCGTGTACCGCCTCGGCGACCGCGGAATAACCGGAAGTCGTCGAATCATCGGTGGCCATAAGGACATGGTTCGTATACCGGGCTGTTTCATGGACTCCCGATACTTGAAGAACGATGAGCCCGGCACCGCCCGCGGCTCGTGCTTTGTGATACGCCACGAGTTCGGGCCCGATGTGCCCGTCCTCAGCGAGCATTGTGTCGTGGCCGGATGAGACGATTCGGTTCTTGAGTTCAAGCGAGCCGAGCTTCATCGGGCTGAAGAGGTTCGGAAATGTCGTGGACAATGGAGATCTTCCTTCCTACTCGCAGATCAGAAAGTTGGGAGGGCGTAGAAGACAAGCATCAACGCGCTGCAAAGTATGAGCGTCGCAACCGTGACAATGACCCATATTCCGGTTCGGCGAGTTTCCAAGCGAGACTTATTCTCAGGTGGCACCTCGCGCAATGAGTGGAGGAACGCCACCACCTTCGGGTCGTGAGGCTGGCCGACGTTGCCGAGGATGATCGCGATGATGCTCGCTGAGATGCCAAGAAGAACGGGATTTGCGAGTGTCGGCAGTGTGATGCCCCCGAACTTCTGAATGCCTTCGAGGAATCCGACGGCCAGAAAGCCGACGATGATGCCCCACGTGGCGCCCCTACGGGTGATCTTCGAACTCTGAATTGACCACAGCGCCACTGGCCCCCAGCTTGCGGCGAAGAGCGTTGCGGCAAAGTATCCGATTGTCAGCACTGCAGGCGGCGCCACCAGCGTAATGAGCAGAACTGCGACTGCAACTGATGCCATGGCGATCCGCGTGAGGCGGATGCCGCCGTGCTTTGGTTGAACCGCTGGCCGGCGCGAAGCGATCCACGGCATGACATCGTTGTCGAGGCTGAACCCGATCAGGGAGAGGAACGCCGCGGCCGACGAGAGCCCGGCCGCGACGATGCCAGTCACAGCGATAACCCCCAAGACCGGCGGCATGAGATTTTGAGCTGCCCAGATGAATGCCACTTCGGAAGGTTCGATACCGGGGTTGAATAGGCTGATCGCAAGACCTCCGAATGTGAGGAAGACATAGATCAACGCAAGGGAAGCGGTTGCCATGAGACCAGAGCGAAGTGATACGTGTTCGTTCTTGGCCATGAGATACCGGCTGGATTGCCACGGGCTGATCGCGACGACAAGCATCCAGACGATGCCCAGCGTGATCGCGTAGATGAAAACCTGTAGCGGGGAGCCCATATAAGCGTCGGGGCCTGTGAGCCCATGCCATGTGAGTGCATCTGGCCTGTCAGGTAGGGACCACATCTTCTCGACCGCAGCGCTGGGACCGCCTGCACGGTAGAAAATCCAGGACATTCCTCCGACAGCAGCTGCGGTAAAGAAGAAATACATGATTGTGTCGTTGATGAGGATGCCTCGCGCCCCAGACATCATCGTGAAGATTGTGTAACCGGCCCAGACCAGCAGGAGCGACTGCCACTCGTTCAGGCCGGTCAACTGCCCGATGATGAGCATGAGCCCCTGGGTGACAGCGATGAGGTAGAAGCCGATACCGATGATCACCGTCAGACCGGCGATGGCCTGGATGCCTTTTGAGTTGAAGCGGAGGCCGAAGAACTCTGGCACGGTGAGTGCCTGTGAGCGTCGGAGGTAGCGGCCGAAAAGGGCTACTCCGATGACGTATCCGCAGATATTAATGGGAGTTAGCACGAGCATGACCGTTGCATACCCGTCGTAGGAGAATCCCAGCTCTCCCATGAATGAAACGGTCGAGAGGAACGAGGCAACCAGAGTGCCCCCGACGAGAACAGTCGGTGCGTTGCGCCCTGAGACGTAGTAGTCGTCCTTGTTCTTAATGGTTCGGCTGACAACTGCGCCGATGACGAGGTAGAGCAGGAACGAGCCGAGAATCGCGAGTGAGAAGATCATGAGTCGTCCTCTCGGTACTGCTTGCGGATGGCGAACCAGCTGGTGACGACGACGGCAGCGGGGAGTACGCCGTAGTAGATGCTGAGGATGAGGACGCTGACCACAGTAACTCCTTTGTTGTGAGGTGCGACACTCAATATACAATACATAGGTATTATTAATAAACCCCCAGTTCGCTGCTCACGGCCATTCGGTGCTGGACGGGAGGTTGGCTGACGGCGGTCAGTCGCGTGGTCCCAACAGCGCGCGGGTGTGCAGCTCGAGTCGACGACGCACGGTAGCAACGGAGAGCTCATTGCCTTTGATCGTGACAGCTGCTTCGAAGCCATCGATGAGTGCGATGAGACCTGCCACCACATCGTCGATTCTGCCGGCCAGCCTGAACTCACCTGCAGTGACGCCGTCTGAGACGACTTCGGTCAAGACTGTTGTCCAGTTGTCGAAGACGGTTCTGACCTCGCGTGCAAGGAGTGGATCTCGTGTGCCAGCTGCGATGAACTCCATCCACAGAAGAGAGCGAGACGGCACTTTTTCGTAGTCGACAAAACTCCACATGACGTGAAGGACACGGGCCCAGTGAGAAGCTTCCTTCGGCGCGCGAAGTCGTTCGACGACGTTCGTCGAGTGTTCGATGAGTGCTTGCCGGACAAGATCGTCGCGCTTGCGGAAGTAGTGCTGGATCGCGCCCACCGAGATACCGGCTCGTTTGCTGATCTGCTTGAGACTCACGTTGTCCGCGCCGACTTCTATGATGAGCTCGAGCGTTGCGGAGAAAATCTGCTCGCGGCGCTGATCGACCTGAGCGTCCGAATAGGCCGGGCGGCCCGGTCCAGCTGATCCGTTCTCGCGTGTCATTATGGCTTCATCATACTGACGCAACGTGAAAGCTGTGCCCAGACCAGCCAGTCCTGAGCGCACAGACGTCTGAGGGCGGACGTGTCCGAACACGTCCGCCCTCGGCGTCTGCTGGTGCGAGCCCGCTGCCTCAGCTCAGGGCGCGGGCTCGCGGATCACTCGCCGCGGTCGATCCACTCCTGCAGATGCGGCTTCTCCAGCCCGATCGCCGTGGCCGGCCCGTGACCGGTGAGCACGACGGTCTCGGCCGGCAGCTGGAACAGCCGGGTCGAGATCGAGTCGATGATCGTCTCGAAGCTCGAATACGACCGGCCCGTCGCGCCCGGTCCGCCCTGGAACAGGGTGTCACCGGAGATGAGGATCGGGTTCGTGGCACCGGCCCCGACCTTCCCGGCGGCCTCAGCGGCCACCTCGGGAACGGCGACCCCGTCAGCGATGTAGAAGCACGTCGAGCCGGGAGAGTGGCCCGGGGTGTGGATCGCCGTCAGGGTGATGCTGCCGGCGGTGATCGTCCCACCGTCTTCGAGGTCCTCATCGGGCTTCCGGTCCGGGTAGACCATGTTCCACAGCACCATGTCATCAGGGTTGAGGTGCACCGGCGGATCGCCGAGCAGCCCCTGGGTCTCAGCCACGGCGCGGATGTGGTCATCGTGCCCGTGGGTCAGCAGGATCGCCCTGACCTCCCGGTCGCCGACAGCCTTGACGATCTCAGCCGGCGAATGGGCCGGGTCGATGACGACGACCTCGGAGTCATCGCCGACGATCCAGACGTTGTTGTCGACATCCCAGGTGCCTCCGTCGAGGGAGAACGTGCCGGATGTCTCGATGTGATCAATGCGTGCGCTCATGAAAACTCCACTACCGATCGAAGGACTTCTCCTCGTCCCATCTTGTCAAAGGCCTCCTCGACCTGGTCAACGGTGATCCGTTCTGAGACGAACTTCTCCAGCGGCAGGCGGCCCTGCTTGTACAGCTCGGTGAGCATCGGGAAGTCGCGCTCCGGCAGGCAGTCGCCGTACCAGGAGGACGTGAGCTTGCCGCCGCGGCCGAACACATCGAGCAGCGGAACAGTGAGCTCCATCTCCGGGGTCGGCACGCCCACGAGCACGACCGCGCCGGCCAGATCGCGGGCGTAGAAGGCCTGCCGCCAGGTCTCGGGACGGCCGACGGCGTCGATGACAACATCGGCGCCGAATCCGCCGGTGAGCTTCTGCACGGCAGCGACGACTTCGTCTTCGCTCATGCCCTTTGAGCAGATCGTGTCAGTCGCGCCGAGCTCACGTGCGGCATCGAGCTTGCGCTCATCGAAGTCGATGGCGATGATCGGGCTGGCTCCAGCCAGGTTGGCACCGGCGACGGCTGCCGAGCCGACGCCGCCGCAGCCGATGACGGCCACCGAGTCGCCGCGGGTGACCTCGCCGGTGTTGATGGCTGCGCCGATGCCGGTCATGATGCCGCAGCCGAGCAGCCCGACGACAGCCGGATCGGCCTCATCGACCTTGGTGCACTGGCCGGCGGCCACGAGCGTCTTCTCGGCAAACGACCCGATTCCCAAGGCGGCCTCGAGTTCGGTGCCGTCGGCCAGGGTCATCTTCTGGGAGGCATTGTGGGTGTCGAAGCAGTACCACGGTTCGCCGCGCTTGCAGGCCCGGCACTCACCGCAGATCGCCCGCCAGTTGAGGATGACGAAGTCGCCGACCTCGACGTTGGTGACACCCTCGCCGACCTCGGAGACGATGCCGGCGGACTCGTGACCGAGCAGGTACGGGAAGTCATCGCCGATCCCGCCTTCGCGGTAGTGGAAGTCAGTGTGGCAGACACCGCAGGACTTCACATCGACGATCACCTCGCCGGGGCCGGGATCGGGGATGACGATGTCGGTCAGCTCGACCGGCTGTCCCTTGGCCATGGCGACGATTCCCTTGACGGTGGTGGGCATGATGCCTCCTTCTCAGCAGAGATCAACACGTGCTCATGCGTACATCCGTCAGTCTACGGAACCCGTCTGCGGCACGCAGGAATATCCGCGTGCGTTCTCACCTGGCAGGAAACCCCTGTCCACGCCCGAGGCGCCGGGAACCATGGCAGGAACCCCTGTCCACGCCCGAGGCGCCGGGAACCATGGCAGGTTCCCGGCGCCTCGGCAGCGGTGGCGGCTGGTGCCGCGCTCAGGGTGTGCGGATCAGATGATGTCGTCGTGGCCCATCTCGTCCGGGTGTCCCTTGAGGTGGACGAAGGAGGCGACGAGGCCGCCCCAGACGATGAACAGGGCCAGGACCATCATGATGATTGCTTCAGGTGTCATCGGTTGTCTCCTTCCGTGCGGCGGGCCGCATCGGCACTGGTGGTGCCGGTGGTGGGGTTGTCGTCGAAACCGGTCATATGCGCAGGCGTGTACAGCTCCGGGTGCGCCTTGGTGTCAGCATCGTTGGCCTCCACGGCCCGGTCGGTGAACTCCTGCGAGGCGCGCGGCCACGGCAGCACGGAGAGCACCACCGCTGCGATGATGAGGACGGCGATGATCACCCAGCCGATGATGTCGGCTGAGGTCTCGGTGTAGCCGGTCGTCGCGTAGGTCCAGATCTGCTGGACGAGCATGAAGCCCAACACGATCGGTGTGATGATCGTCAGCGCGATCGTCCACATCTTGCCGATGCGGAATGAGGAGATCGCGTTGAGGTGATCGCGCAGCAGCGGGGTGGACCGCTTGATCCAGGCCACGGCGATGATCGCCAGCAGCGCACCGCCGACGATGCCGATGTTGTTGGCGAAGGCGTCAGCGACATCGAGCACGGTCAGACCGGTGGCCGTCGGCATGGTCAGCAGCGAGACGAGCGCCATGCCGCCGCCGACGATCGCCAGCGAGGTGCGGTTGGAGATGCCCAGTTTCTCCGCGACCGCCTGCACCGGCACCTGGATGATCGAGATGAGCGATGACAGGCCGGCGAAGACGAGGCTGAGGAAGAACAGCACACCGAAGATCGGCCCGCCGGGCATCTGCGAGATCAGCGTCGGGAAGCCGACGAAGGCCAGTCCGACACCGCCGGCTGCGACTTCATCGACACCGGTGCCGGCAGCGTGGGCCATGAAGCCCAGCGCTGCGAAGACGCCGACGCCGGCGAGGATCTCGAAGCTGGAGTTCGAGAACGCCACGATGAGGCCCGAACCGGTGAGGTTCGTGCGACGGCGCAGGTAGGCGGCGTAGGTGATCATGATGCCGAAGCCGACCGAGAGCGAGAGGAAGATCTGACCGTAGGCGGCCACCCACACATCGGCCTTCGCCAGAGCGGAGAAGTCCGGGGTGAAGAGGGCGTTGAGGCCGTCGACGGCACCGGGCAGGAACAGCGAGCGGACGACGAGGGCGAGGAACAGCACGACGAGCACCGGGATGAAGATCTTCGAGAACCGCGCGATGCCGCCCTGCACGCCCAGGAACAGCACGCCGAGCACGATCACCCACACGATGATGAGCGGGATGAGGATGCCGGGCACGAAGCTGAAGGCATTGCCCAGCGACAGCTCACCGGCGTGCAGGTAGGTCGCCTCGAAGAAGGTGCCGGCATCATCGCCCCACGCCTCGGTGATCGAGAACACCGTGTAGCTCAGCGCCCAGCCGATGATGACGGCGTAGTAGATGCCGATGACCGTGGCGACACCGGTCTGGAACCAGCCCAGCGGCTCGAAAGACTTCGACACGACCCGGAACGACATCGGTGCCGAGGACCGCGAGCGGTGGCCGAGCACGTAGTCGAAGAACAGGATCGGGATACCTGCCGTCAGAAGCGCGACGAGGTATGGGATGAGGAAGGCTCCGCCTCCGTTTTCGAAGGCGACGTATGGAAAGCGCCAGATGTTTCCCAGGCCGATGGCAGAACCGATGGCTGCCAGGATGAACGCCATCCGTGTCGGGAAGACTTCGCGCTGCAGCGACTTAGTCGACATGATGTCCTTTCGGATCCAGGTGAGGGGCACGGCAGTGTGCACTCGGGGGCCTCATGTCAGGCATGACCCTCACAGTCCAGAAGTTCGTAGGGATCCCCGCGAAACTCACAGCTGAGATTGACCTCACACTAAAGGTAGTCCGCAGGCGTGGTGCTTGTCACCTCTGGAGCCTGGGCACAGCTCCTTTGGTCCCGAAAAGTTATAACCGGAGGTCAGCCCGACCAACACCGGACCGGGGAGCGCCGCCTCGTGGCCAGGGCATGCGCTGTGGGCGGCCGTGGCCGCCGCTTGCGGCCAATCGCTAGACTGAGCCCTGTGACCATACAGCTCTTCAACACCGCCACGCGCCGCCTCGAACCCTTCGCACCCGTCTCCGCCGGTCAGGCCAGCCTCTACGTCTGTGGTGCCACCGTGCAGGGATCTCCGCACCTGGGCCACATGCGCACTGCGGTCGTGTTCGACCAGCTGCGCCGCTGGCTGCTCTACCGCGGCTACGAGGTCACCTTCGTCCGCAACATCACCGACATCGACGACAAGATCCTGGCGAAGTCGGTCGAGGAGTCCCGCCCCTGGTGGGCGCACGCCTACCACTACTCGCAGGAATTCACCGCCGCCTATGACGCCCTCGGCGTGCTGCGGCCCACCTATGAGCCGCTGGCCACCGGGCACATGACGGAGATGATCGAGCTCATTGAGCGCCTCATCGCCGCCGGCCACGCCTATCAGGCCCTCGACGGCTCCGCTGATGTCTACTTCGATGCGCGGTCCTGGCCGGACTACGGTTCGCTGACGAACCAACAGCTCGACGATATGGCCGCCGCCGATGACGCCCCGCTGCGCGGCAAGAAGGATCCCCGGGACTTCGCGCTGTGGAAGGCACGCAAGGACGGCGATCCGCTCACCGCCTCGTGGCCGTCGCCGTGGGGACGCGGCCGGCCCGGCTGGCACATCGAATGCTCGGCGATGTCGACGAAGTACCTCGGGGCTGAGTTCGACATCCACGGCGGCGGACTCGACCTGCGCTTCCCCCATCACGAGAACGAGCGCGCCCAGTCGAATGCCGCCGGCGACCCCTTCGCCCGCATCTGGATGCACTCCGGGCTGCTCAACGTCGGCGGGGACAAGATGTCGAAGTCACTGGGCAACTCGATCTTCGCCCGCGATCTGCTGAGCGCCTTCGACCCGATCGTGATCCGCTATGCGCTCTCGACGGCCCACTACCGTTCGGTGCTGGAGTTCTCCGAGTCGCTCGTGACCGCCCAGGCGACGGCGCTGGAGCGCTTCGAGAACTTCCTCACCCGGGCCCGGGAGATCCTCGGCGAGGATGCTCCTGCCGCGCCCGAGGTGGCAGACGGCTACCGTGACCGCGTCGCCGAGGTGCCCGCGGACTTCGCTGCGGCGATGGACGATGACCTGTCGGTGCCCAAGGCGCTGTCGGTGGCGTTCAGCACTGTCGGCGAGGGCTACCGGCAGCTGGAGGCCGGAAGCGTCGACCGCACCCAGCTGGCCCGCACCGTCGCCGAGCTCGAACTCATGCTCGATGTGCTGGGAATCAACCCGCTGGCCGGCAGCTGGGCGACCGCCTCGGGAGCGGACAGCGGTGCCGAGGCCGGGCTGCGCGCGCTCGTCGAGGAGCTCGCCACCGAGCGCCTGGCCGCCAAGCAGGCCAAGGACTACGGCCGTGCTGATGAGATCCGCGATCTGCTCAGCCGCGCCGGCGTGCAGCTGGAGGACACCCCCGGCGGCTACCGCTACAGCCTCAAGGGCTGAGCGGCCGAACCGAACGTAAGGAGTCGCAATGGCGACGAAGAAGGGCCCGACGAAGGGCACCGGCGGCCACGGCCGCCGCAGACTGGCTGGCAAGGGGCCGACCCCCAAGGCCGAGGACCGCGTCTACCACAAGGCGTACAAGGCCAAGCAGGCCCGGCTCCGCCGTGAGGCCGCGCAGCCCAAGCGCCGCCGCAGGGACCCGGGCTCCGATGTCATCGCCGGACGCAACTCCGTCGTCGAGGCGCTGCGCGAGGCGGTGCCGGCCACCGCGCTGTACATCTCGCACAAGGCCGATTCCGATGACCGGGTGCGCGAGGCGATCGCGCTGGCAGCCGACCGCGGCATCCCGATGCTCGAAGCCGGCAAGATGGATCTCGACCGGCTCACCGACGGTGCCGTCCACCAGGGCATCGCCCTGCAGGTGCCGCCCTATGAGTACGCCCACCCCGATGACCTCATGGAGGCAGCCGCCGAGGCTGTCGAGACGCCGCTGCTCGTCGCCCTGGACGGGATCACCGATCCGCGCAACCTCGGCGCCATCGTGCGCTCAACCGCGGCCTTCGGCGGCCACGGGGTGATCATCCCCGAACGTCGATCTGCCGGCATGACCGCCTCGGCGTGGAAGACCGCCGCCGGTGCCGCCGGCCGCATCCGGGTCGCCCAGGTCGTCAACCTCGCCCGTGCGCTGCAGGAGCTGAAGAAGCAGGGCGTGTTCGTCCTCGGCCTCGACATGGACGGCGACGTCGAACTGCCCGAGGTGACACTCGCCCAAGAGCCGGTGTGCATCGTCGTCGGGTCCGAGGGCAAGGGACTCTCCCGGCTCATCAGCGACATCTGCGATCAGATCGTCTCGATCCCGATGGCCGGGCAGATGGAGTCCCTCAACGCCGGCATCGCCGCGGCCGTGAGCCTCTACGAGGTCGCCCGCGCCCGCCGGACCGAGGGGCTCGCCGGGGGGTAACGCCGACGGCTTGACCTGCACGGTGACGTGAGTGTGTCGTTCGTGTGGAACCGACGCCTCTCGAGTCGACACGAAATGCACGGGTTCGGCGCTTGGAGCGTGCTTCTCGTGTGGAATCGACGGTGCTCGAGTCGACACGAACTGCACACTCACGTACTGTGCCGGCCGGGGCTTGAGCGTCCGCCATTTCAGCGGATCGCGTTGAGTGCTGAACCGACGACACTCGATATGGCACTCAACGACTATGAAATGGCCGAAACATAGTCGTTGAGTGCAGAATCCACGATCGAGGATTCTGCACTCAACGACTGTCGGTCCGATCGCACGGACCAGAGCCATCATGGGTGGGCTGGCCAGCGCCGGCCGTCAGCCAGCGCCGGCCGTCAGCCAGCGCCGGCCGTCAGCCAGCGCCGGCCGTCAGCCAGCCACGGCGCACCGCCGACGATCCCCAGCCCGCCGACAGCTCAGCTGACGTCGACGTGGCGCGGGTCGACCGCCGGCTGCGTGCGACCAGTCGAACTCTTCGGCAGCGCCCCGAGGGAGATCGTGATGCTCGCAGCGATGACCATCGCCACGCTGATCGCCCACATGCCGGCAGACTGCGAACCGGTCGTGTCGGCGAGGAAGCCGGTGATGTAGGGGGCGAAGAAGCCGGACATATTGCCGATCGAGTTGATCAGGGCGACACCGGCAGCTGCGGCGGCACCGGAGAGGAACGCGGTGGGCAGCGGCCAGAAGGTCGCGAGGGCGCACATCACGCCGCAGGCGAAGATCGACACGCACAGCATCGCCAGGAACGGCGAGTTGACGAACGAGGTCACCGGGATGACGGCGGCGGCCACGAGGGTCGGCAGGGCGACGTGCCAGACGCGCTCGCCGGTCTTGTCGCCGTGGCGGGCCCAGAAGATCATCGCGACAGCAGCGAAGGCGAACGGCACGGCGGTGAGCAGGCCGCGCTCCATGAGCGAGTACTCCACCCCGAAGCGCTCCTGGAAGCCGCTGATGATCGTCGGCAGGAAGAAGCTGATGGCGTACAGGCCGTAGACCACACCGAAGTACACGAACGCCAGCGCCCACACCCGGCCGCTCGTCAGCGAGGTACGCAGCGGCACGTGGTAGGTCGTCGCGGTCTCCTCTTCCTCGCGGTCCATCTCGGCCTTGAGCCAGGCGCGTTCGTCATCGGCCAGCCACTTCGCATCGTGCGGGCGGTCGGTGAGGAAGAACCAGCAGATGAAGCCGAGCAGCACTGCCGGCAGGCCTTCGATGAGGAACATGAACCGCCAGCCGGTCATGCCCCACAGCAGGCCCTCGCCGTGCTCGATGAGCCAGGCCGACAGTGGCGCGCCGAGCACCGAGGAGGCGGGGATGGCGAGCATGAAGAACGAGATCGCCTTCGCCCGCTCCCGCTTGGGGAACCAGAAGGTCAGGTACAGGATGATGCCGGGGAAGAACCCGGCCTCGGCGATGCCGAGCAGCACCCGCAGGATGACAAGCCACCACTCACCGCCGATGCCCAGCCAGGTGCCGGCCGGGATGAACGCCATGAGGGCTGCGATGATGCCCCAGGTGACGAGGATGCGGGCGATCCAGCGCCGGGCCCCGAACTTGTGCAGCGCGAGGTTCGAGGGGATCTCCAGCAGCAGGTAACCGATGAAGAACACGCCGGAGGCCAGGCCGAACATCGTCTGCGTCAGGCCGAGTTCGTCGTTCATCCCGTTGGGTCCAGCGAAGCCGATGTTCGTCCGGTCGAGGTAGTTAATGAAGTACAGCAGCCCGAGGAACGGGGTGAGCCGGAGGGCGACTTTGCGCAGGGTTCGCCTGCGCAGCTCGGCGTGGGCTGCGGTCGGTGCGGGGTGGTGGGACGTCGTCATCGCGGGCGGTCCTTGTCGGCAGAAGTGCGCGGCCCGGCGGTGAGTGCAGATCGTGCCCTCGCCCGCCGTCCGCGGTGGCTTCGGTCAGGTATATCGCCGCCGGCTTCCTGCCGCCGCCCGTGTCCCATTAAATGAGACGTGGGTCATAGTCGCCGGTCGCACTCACCGGTCCCGAGGTGTCACACGCGTGGGGTGAAGCGTCCGTCCTGGGCCATCCAGCCGCCGTCGACGAGCAGTGAGTGCCCGGTGACGTAGCTGGAGGCATCCGAGGCGAGGAACAGCACCGGTCCTGCGATCTCGTGCAGCAGACCCCAGCGGCCGAGCGCGGCCTTCTGTGCGTAGGCGTCCCACCACTCCTCATCGGATTTGATCTGCTCGGTCAGCGGAGTCTCGAACGGTCCGGGCAGGATCGAGTTGACCCGCACGCCTGCGGTGCCGAGCTCGCTGGCCAGCGTCTTCGTCAGCTGCACGACTCCGGCCTTGGCGGCGGCGTAGATCCCCTGTCCGGGTTCGACGACGATCGCGCGGAAAGAGGCGAATGTGATGATTGAACCGCGCTGCTGGCTGGCCATCTCACGGCCGAAACTGCGCATGAGCCGGTACGTGCCCTTGAGGTTGATGTCGATGACCCGGTCGAATTCGTCATCGGTCGTCTCGGTCATCCTCTTGCGCACATTCATGCCCGGGGTCATGACGAGCACCTCGGCAGCGGGGAAGCGCTCAACGAGGGCGTCGACGGCTGCAGTCGAGGTGATATCGAGTTCGACTGCCGTGGCCGCACTCCCGGTGCGCTGCTCGATGACCGTGGCGGTCGCCTTGGCGCCGGTGAGGTCGAGGTCAGCGCACACGACGTGGGCACCGGCATCGGCCAGCCCGAACGCCGATGCCTGCCCTAGGCCCGAGGCGGCGCCGACGACAACGGCGGTGCGCCCGGCCAGGTCGAACAGGTCGGGAATGCGGGGAGATGCGCTCATCGGGGTCCTTCTCTCGTCTCATCCGCCGCAGCCGGCGGTTCCGGTGTCTCCGGTTGCATATGCCCGGACTCTGCCGGTTCAGGGTCTGCCGGTTCAGGGCCGGCCTGCGCTGGTTCTGCCAGCTCAGGGTCTGCTTGCGACAATTCTGCCTCCGCCAGCTCCCGGAGCACCGCGGTGTCCGGATCGCGGAGCAGATGCGCCTCCCGCGGATAGTGGGCGAGCTTCTCATCTCGATAGGCGGCCACCGTCTCGGGCGTGGTGACGTCCCGGCCGGCCGCCGCCGACATCTCCGCCCGGTGGTCGAGGAACTCATGGAAGATCTGCGGGAGCTCGAGCCGGTCGCTGTACTCATCGGTGATCGCCTCGAGCACCGGCCGGTAGACATCGGCCAGCCAGCGCTCGGCGACGACCGACTCGTCCTCGCCTTCGAGCCCCTTGGCCGCCCGGTAGACATCGAGGTCGTTGAGCATCCGGCGCGCCTGCTGCTTCTCCGCCTCGATTCCGGTCAGCCGCCTGAGCCGGCGCTGGAAGTGCCCCGGTGCCACGACTTTGGGTTCGATGCGGGTGGTGACGCCGTCGAGGTCGGTCGTGACCGTCAGTTCGCCTAAGTCGAAGCCGAGCTCGTTGAGCCGCTCGATGCGCTGGTCGATGCGCCAGCGCTCGTACATGTTGAACGCCTCAGCAGCAGTGAGCTCGGCCCACAGCTCGTCATAGCGCTCGCACAGCCGGTCGCTCTTGGCCATCGGATCGACATCCGGGTCGGCCAGGCCGCCGGCCTGCAGGTCGAGGAACTCCCCGGCGATGTTCGTGCGCGCCAGCTCCAGATCATGGCTGCGCTGCCCGTCGGAGAGCGCATCGTGCAGCTCCCCGGTCTCCGCATCGACGAGATAGGCGGCCAGCTCATCGGCATCGCGGCGGAACAGCGTGTTCGACAGCGACACATCGCCCCAGAAGAACCCGACGAGGTGCAGCCGGACGATGAGCACCGCCAGCGCATCGACGAGCAGATCGGCCATATGCGGAGGCACCGACGTGCCGCACAGATCGCGGAACGGCAGCGAATACGACAGATGTGGAGTCAGCAGCGCGCCGGGCAGCCGCCGCCCCTGCTCATCGGTGCGGCCGGTGACATAGCCCAGCGGCCGCACCGCCGGGGCATCGAGATCGGCCAGCGCGGTGAGCAGCTCGTATTCGCGCACCGCGATCGGATCCTCGGTCTCCTTGACTGCCAGGATCGTGCCCTCGAACTCCACGAAGCGCACCACATGCCGGGAGATGCCGCGCGGCAGCCCGATGAGCAGCTCCGGACCCCACAGCCGCAGGGGTGTGTGCCACGGCAGCGTCTCGACGAGTTCGGCGAAGCGGTCGACATGGATCCTCATGTGTCCTCCTTCGGGGGCCGCACCGCCGGCGGCACACCGACGCGGCGGCCGTTCCATCGTAGCGGAGCACCGGCGCGCACAGCCGTAGACTGCGGGTATGAGAGTTCGGCTGGAGGACGTCGCCGCGGCGGCAGGCGTGTCGGTGACGACCGTCTCGCGGGTGCTCGGCGGCCGCGGCACCGTCGCCGAGGCGACCCGCAGCCGCGTGCTCGACGCGGTGCGCGCCCTCGGCTACGACCGTTCGACGCTGCTGCACCGGCAGGCGGCCCGGCTCGTCGCCGTGTGCGCCCCTGCCCATCCGGAGCACTGGCAGATCGAGGTGTGCCGCTCCGTGGCGATGCAGCTGCAGGCCGCCGGCGTCATCGCCGCCACCCCGTTTCTCGGCGCGGACCTCGCGGAGGTCCGCTCCTGCATCGACGCCGGTGCCGCCGTCATCGTCACCCCCACCTTCACCCCGCTCGACGTCGACGTCCCGGTCGTCCGGTTCGCCGAGGCGACCGCCGCCTGGCCGCCGGAGGCCGCTGCCGAGGCGGGCCCCGCCGCGGGCACGGAAGCCGCCCCCGAGGTGAGCCCCGCCTCGGCGGTGGGGGCGGAGCGGATCGCTGCCCGCGTCGACCTGGCCGGCGGCATGAGCCTGGCCTTCGAGCACCTCCATGCACTCGGCCACCGGCGCATCGGGCTCGTGTGCAATGAGTCCGGTGCGCTCGCCGAACAGCTCAAGCACCGGTTCCGCCGCGAGCACCCGATGCGCGATGTCACCGACCGGCTCGATGAGTGGATCGCCCCGGTGCCCAAGTCCTATTCCGGTGGCATCGCCGCGGCGATCCAGCTGCGCGACGCCACCTGCACCGCGGTCATCGTGCAGTCGGCGCTGCAGCTGCACGGCGTCTATGCGGCGGTCAACCGCCGGCGGCTCGTGATTCCGCGCGATCTGTCGGTGGTGGGCTTCGGTGACTTCTCGACGATGCGCTACACCAATCCGCCGGCCACGGTGCTGCGGCTCGACAACCAGGATCTCGCCGCCTTCCTCGCCGCCGGTGTGCGCAGCGTCCTCGACCTGCCCGGCCGGCAGCTTGCCTCAGTGCCCCCGACGCTGCGGCTCCGGCTCGTGGCGCGGCAGTCGACAGCGGCGGCGAGGACCTGATGCGCTCGGACATCACGCTCAAGCAGATCGCCGCCGCCTCCGGGCTGTCGGTCTCCACGGTCTCCCGGGTGCTGCGCGAACAGCCGGGCACCTCGGCTGCCGCCCGCCGGGCCGTCGAGGTGGCGCTCGGCACGCTGGGCGTGCGGCATGAGGACGAGGCCCGCACCTCCGGCACGGTCATCGCTGTCGTCCACGCCGCGCCGATCGCCGGCGACGTCGACCCCTTCGAGAGCCTCCACCTGGAGATCGTCGAGCGGATCTTCGCCCTCGGCTGGGTGGCCGTGTGTGTGCAGACCGGCCCGGACCTCGCCTCGGCCGCCGAGGTGCTCGAGTCCTTCGGCGTCGCCGGCGCGGTGGTGCTCGGCGGCGGTTCGGCCGGGCCCGAGGCCGAACGCCTGGCCGCGCTCGGCGTGCCGGTCATCCGCGTCTCGAACGCCGGGCACGCCGGGTTCGCGCAGCTCGTGCTCGACTCCAGGGAGGGCATCCGGCTGGCCGTCCGCCACCTCATCCACCTCGGCCACCGGCGCATCGGGCTCGTCGTGCCGGAGGACTCCGCGGCCTCAACGCGGGTAGGTGCCTTCCGCCGGGCGATGGCCGAGGTGCTGCACATCCCCGCCACCCGCGACCAGGCCCCGGTCGTCGTCGCTGGGCCGGGGATCCTGGCCGGTTCGCAGGCCGCTGATGAGCTGCTGGAGGCGCAGTGCTCAGCGGCGATCAGCTGCGCGCCCTCGATCACCTTCGGGTTCCTCGAATCGACCCGCCGGCTGCGGCTGTCGGTGCCGCAGGACCTCTCGCTGCTGACGGTCGGGGACATGCCCGATGCCGAGCTGGTCCACCCGCCGATGTCACAGGTGACCTTCGACTGGGCTGCCCTGGCGGAGGCGGCGCTGCGGGAGCTGGAGCGGCTCATGCGCGCCGACAGCCGCGGACAGCAGACCGGCGGAGGCAGCAGCGGGAGCACTGGTGAGAGCAGGGGCCGCAGCCCGCAGCTGCCGGACTACAAGGTCAGCCCCGATCTGGTGCTGCGGGCCTCCGAACGCGCCCTCGACCGCCGCTGAGCCAGCGGCTCAGTGCCGCGCAGCGGCAGGCGGTTCAGCGCGTCAGCCAGCCAGCGGCGGTCAGCGGCTCAGTGCCGTGCGTTGCGGGCGGCGGCGAGGCGACCGAGGAACACGGCGACATCCTCCGGGGAGTGGAGGCGCACCTCGGCGGCGGTGCCGGCGGGCCCGACCTTGATCGACAGGTGCGGGAACTCCTCCGGATAGGTGCGCAGCTTCTTGAACGCGTCCTCATCGGTGCGGTCATCGCCGATGTAGAGCGCGGCCGTTGCGCCGGTCCGGCGGATCATATGCTCCAGCCCATTGCCCTTCGTCTGATGCCGCAGCGCGAACTCGAAGGTGTCGTGGCCGGTGAGGAACCGCAGCTGGCCGAGCCGCTTGGCCAGCGCCTCGAGCTCGGTGGCGTAGAAGGCGGTGCGGTCCTCGCTGCAGCCGCGGGTGTGGAAGGTGCGTCCGAGCGGCTTGCGCTCGATGCGCAGCAGCCCATGCCCGGCCGACGGGGTGCGGGTGCGGATATCCGTGTAGGCGGCGTCGAGCTCATCGAGCAGCGCCTGCTCCTCAGCGCTCGGGCCGCTCGCGTAGGTGCCCGGGCCGTGGTCTGCGCCGGTCGCCTCCGCCGAGGTGCCGGCTGCCGCCGCCGAGGTGCCGGTCGCCGGGGCGATCTCCTCGCCGCCGACAGCGGTGAAGTCGGTCTCCACGCCGTGGGAGCCGATGAACACGGTGCCCTCCGGGGCGGCGGAGAGCTGCTTGAGGACCGCGAGATTCCGGCCGGAGATATAGCCGACGACCGTGTTCGGCTCGCCTGCCAGCGCCTCGACCGCAGCGGCCGAGGCCGGCAGGGGAGCGGCATCCATCGGATTGTCGACGAGCGGAGCGATGACCCCGTCGAAGTCGAGGCCGACGAGCAGCCGGTCCGCAGCTGCCAGCGCCGTGATGTCGACGTCCTCCGAGCTGGAGTAGTCAGGAGCCGAATCCGGCTGCGCATCAGCATCGGTCGGGTGCGCATCCGAGCGCATCGTCGCCGCCGCTGCGACGCGGCCCTGCAGATCGGTCTGCTGCAGCCGTGAGAGGAACGCATCCGACCAGGCGCGCACATCCTCCTCCGCCAGGCTTTCGCGCATCTTCCGCATGCGGCTGCGCCGCTCATCCGGATCCATCGCCACGGCCGCGGCGATGCGGGATTTGAGGCCGGCGATGTCATGCGGATTCACCATCACCGCCTGGGTCAGCTGTTCGGCAGCGCCGGTGAACTCCGAGAGCACGAGCACGCCATCGTCATCGGCCTGGCAGGCGACGTACTCCTTGGCGACGAGGTTCATGCCATCGCGCAGGGCGGTCACGAGCATGACATCGGCGGCCAGATACAGCGCCGTCATCTCATCGCGCGGATAGGAGTGGTGGAAGTAGTGGATGACCGGATGCCCCAGATCGGAGTGCTCGCCGTTGATCCGGCCGACGGCCAGCTCCACATCGGTGCGGATCTGCTGATACTGGTCGATGCGTTCGCGGCTCGGGGTCGCGATCTGCACAAGGGTCACCGTGCCGGGGTCGAGCACCCCGTCGTCGAACAGCTCGCCATAGGCCTTGAGCCGGTGGCGGATGCCCTTGGTGTAGTCCATCCGGTCGACGCCGAGCAGGATCGTGTCCGGGTTGCCGAGCTCGGCGCGAATCTCCTTGGCACGGGCGCAGATCTGCGGGTCGCGGGCAAGCTCAGCCAGATGCTCGGTGTCGATCGAGATGGGGAAGGCGCTCGCCTCGGCGGTGCGGGTGATCGTCATCGTATCGCCCAGCTCGCTGGCCGGGTCCTCGGCAGCCGGGATCTTCACGAGGTTGCCCGAGCTCGGCAGGCCCAGGCAGATGCGCACGGCACGGCGGAAGTTCTGGGCATCGGCCGGACGCTGGAAGCCGATGAGGTCGGCACCGAGCAGCCCGCGCAGGATCTGCGCACGCCACGGCAGCTGCGCGAAGATCTCCCACGGCGGGAACGGGATGTGGTTGAAGAAGCCGATCCGCACGTCCGGGCGCATGCCGCGCAGCAGATAGGGCACCAGCTGCAGCTGGTAGTCGTGCACCCACACCGTCGCCGCTTCCGAGGCGGTGCGCGCCACCGCCTCGGCGAAGCGCCGGTTGACCGTCCGGTAGCTGTTCCACCAGGTGCGGTGGAACTCCGGGGGCACGATGACATCGTGGTAGAGCGGCCACAGCGTGGCATTGGAGAAGCCTTCGTAGTAGCGGCGGACTTCCTCCGAGCTCAGCGGCACCGGCACGAGGTGCATGCCGTCGATGTCGAACGGATCGAATTCCTCATCTGCCACTCCGGCCCAGCCGATCCAGGCACCCTTGTGGGTCTGCATGACCGGGGCCACGCCGGTCACCAGACCTCCTGGTGAGGTGCGCCAGCAGGGGGTCTCTCCGGAGGTGTCGCGGTCGACGGGCAGGCGGTTGGCGACAACGACGAAGTCGGCGCCATCAGCAGGTGGGGCGACCGGAGTTGAACGAGCTTCCAATGGTGCAGAGGTGTGAATCACGGTACTCCTAATTCAGCACGCGGTCCTCACGAAGCACTCTACCGTCTCAGCCGGCCGACGGTGAGCGACAGCACTGTCCTCGGCTGCTGTCTCGACCGCTCTGCAGCCTGTCAGCACGTGACTCTCATGAGAAACTCCACCGCCTCCGCTAACCTGGGTTGAGTGGCAGTACAGGAACTCGGCGGCTATCGGCTGCTGAACGAACTCGGTTCCGGCGGCATGGGTGTCGTCCACCTCGGCGTGGATGCGGAGAACAACCCAGTCGCCGTCAAAGTGCTGCACCCGCACATCGCCAATGACGAGACCGCGCGCAAGCGCCTCGCACGTGAGGTGCGGACGCTCAGGCGGATCCAGCATCCGCGGATCGCTGCGGTCCTCGACGCAGAGCTCGACTCCGCTCAGCCGTTCATCATCACCGAATTCGTCGACGGGCAGACGCTGTCCGACGATGTGCGCGACAACGGCCCGTTCGCAGAGGACGAGCTCGTCCACTTCGGCCATGCGCTGCTCGATGCCCTCAACGCCGTCCACGCCGCCGGCGTCATCCACCGCGACCTCAAACCGGCCAATGTCATGATCATGGACGGCGAGCCGATGGTCATCGACTTCGGCATCGCGCAGGCCGCCGATGAGGTCAAAGTCACCGCCACCGGCCTCGTCATGGGCACCCCCGGCTACCTCAGCCCCGAGATCGCCGATGGCCGTGAGGCCAGTGAGAAGACCGACTGGTGGGGCTGGGCTGCGACGATGGCCTTCGCTGCCACCGGCCGCAACCCGTACGGCTCCGGCCCGCTGGAGGCGGTGCTCGGGCGGGTGGCCACCGGCCGGTACAACCTCGAAGGAGCTCCCGAGCTCTTCGTGCCGCTGCTGCAGGCCTGCCTCGACCCGAAGCCCGAACGCCGGCCCTCGGGCGCGATGATCCTCGATGCTCTCGTCGACATCGAATCCGGGCAGCTGCCGGCGCTGGGCAGCCCGCGCCATGCCGCAGCCCCCGGCGGCCCGGGCGAGACCGGCGGCACCCGCGTCGACATGCCTGCCGCCGGCGGCGGACATGATCCGCTCGCTCCGCCCACCGGCCCGCTGGGCCGCAGCGGCACCGCAGCCTTCGGGCAGCCGGCCGGCTACCAGTCCGGCGGCTTCGCCGACCACCGACCCGACCAGCACGGCGTGCCCCGCCACGGCAATGCGCCCGGCGGCCGACCGCAGCCTCCCGTGCCCTCACCGGGAGCTCCCGGCGGCAGCACCTACGGCGGAGCCGCCTATGCCGGCGGATACGGTACCGCCGGACAGCCGGGACAGATGATCGGCAGTCAGCCCGCCCACCTGCCCGTTGGGCCGCCCGGCCACCAGTACGGCAGCCAGCCTGCCGCCTCGGGCCCGGCCCGCGCAGCGGTCGGCTCCCCGCCGTCCTACGGTCCGCTCGGCATCGATCCGCGCCCGCAGCAGCAGGTGCAGCCCTATCAGCACGGCGGCGCCCCGGTCCCGGCCGAAAGGCCCTGGCAGCCGCAGCAGCTGCAGCCGCCGGGCGAACCGCGCCCGCCGCGCCTGGGCGGTGCATGGCCGCTGCTCATGCTCAACCTGCTGGCGATCACCCTCGTCGCACTCGGGCCGGTCATCATGGTCATCGCCTCCTACCTGTGGCAGGTCGCCGCCCGCACCACCGGCTCGATGGCCCAGGTGCGCAACTGGCGGCAGTTCAATGACGGCCCGGCCGGCGTCTCGGTGTGGTCGTCGATCGCCAGCCTGCCCGGAGCGCTGTTCCGTTCGGTGTTCACCTCAGCGTTCTCGATGATCCTGCCGGCCATCGCCTTCGTCGCTGTGGCCGTGCTCATGCGCTTGGACATCGCCGGGATCATTCCGGCGGGCAAGTCCTTCGAGTGGACGCTGTGGGTCGCCGGTCTGTCCTATGCGCTCGTGCTGTGGTTCGGGCCCGGTTCGCTCAACCTGCGGATGGGTTCGCGGGCGGCGCTGACGACGATGGCGCGCAGCCGGCGCGGCGAATGGATCATGGTCGGGGTGCTCGGCGTGCTGTTCGTGCTGGCCGTCGGCGCCACGCTCTCTCCTGCCGGCATCACCTGGTGGCCGCTGACCTTCAACCCCCTCGAACTCATCCCGCAGGCCGCCGAGCTGTGAGACGTGCCCGAGGCGGCTGCGGCCGACGGCAGCTGCCGCTGGGAGCCAGCCGGCGCCTCGGGAGCGGAAGCAGGTCTGAGCAGCAGGTGAGATGCGATGCGGTGCAGACGCTCTAAGATGGCACTCGGAACAGAATCACCGCGCTCCGGCACGGGCGCGGAGAACGACACCACGTGAGGAATCATGGCGAAGAATTCATCGGCTGCTGACCGGCGGAAGGCGGCACGGGAGAAGGCCCGGCAGATCGCGGAAAACGACGCGAAGCGCGAGAAGAAGGCCAGGACCATCCTGTTCGGCTCGGTGGGCGTGGTCGTCATCGCCTTCGCCGCTGTCGTCGGATTCCTCATCTTCCAGAGCCTGCAGCCGGTCGCCGGCCCGCGCAACTACGCCGAGGGCACGCTGACCGTGGCCAAGGACGGCGACGAGCTCAAGGCCTACACCGCACCCGGCATCGAGGATCCCGGCGAGAACCCGCCGCCGCCGATCGCTGAGTCCCCGCTCGGCTCCGACGCCGCCGTGGTGACCGTCTACTTCGACTTCCAGTGCCCGGCCTGCAAGGCCTTCGAGGACACCCACGGCACGACGCTGAACAAGCTCGTCGAGGACGGCAAGATCGCCCTGCAGTACGCGCCGGTCGCATTCCTCGACAACGCCTCAGGCGGCAACAAGTTCTCCACGCGCGCCGCCAACGCTGCCGCCTGCATCGCCGACTCCGGCCAGGTCGACGCCTATCGGGAGTTCGTCGTCTCGATGTTCGCCCAGCAGCCGGAAGAAGGCGGCGAGGGCATGGAGGACGACCAGCTCATCTCGATCGCCGAGGAAGCCGGCGTCGATGTCAGCGCTGCAGTGGCTCCCGAGGACTCGGACGCCTCGGACGTGCGCAGCTGCATCACCGAACAGGCTTTCGCCAAGTCGGTGGAGAAGGAGACCCAGACGGCGTTCGACGATCGCGGCCTGTCCGGCACCCCGCGCGTGCTCATCAACGGCCAGGAGACCGAGTCCTACCGTGAGGAAGATCCGGAGGCCTTCCCGCTGGAGCTGCTGCGCGCCATCGGCGAGAAGTGATCCGCCGATAGCCTCAGCTGGCAGACGCCCGCCAGGTCACGGATTCCGTGCCCGGCGGGCGTCTGTCGTTGGGTGCGGCAGCACCGGCGAACAGACAGGGCGTGCGTGGCGCGCGGCAGGCCGATGTTCTACACTGTCTTAGGCTCACCGCGGTGAGCACGCCTCCTTAGCTCAGTTGGTAGAGCACCGCTCTTGTAAAGCGAAGGTCGTCAGTTCGAGCCTGACAGGGGGCTCTTCTCATACAGCGTCACCGACGCCTGCCTCGTGGTGGCCATCGGGAGTGTCTGCTGTAGGCCCAACGCCGGTTTGAACGACTTCTCGAGTCGTTGCTAGCCACAATTTGGGTAAGCACGGGCTGGAACGCCAGCGTCTGAGGTGGCTGGATCCCACCCTGTGCAAACAAGGCTGAGGGTAGCTTCTGACGGTGTAGTCCTATGCTGGACGCATGTGCCTGCTCTTCGCGCTTGACCGAGTAGCGCACGCGTCGTCATCGAGCGTGCTGTGAGCGCCGACGTCTTCCGAGACGGTGGTTTCTGCGATTTCCGCCCGAAAACCCTCAACGAGGCACTGCGCCGCCGCCGGGCCCCTGACCAGTCCACGCTCAGCTGCCTGTCGAACATCGATACGAAAGTACCTTAAGTTCAGACGTGAGTCTGTGCCGCCGTAGCGCTAACTCTAGTTCCATGAGAAGGGAAACTGCTGATGAGGAGGAAATCATGGAACGGTACTTACTATTCGACACGACATGCGATACCTGTTCACGTACAGCGGAAACGGTCGAATCTATTAGCGGCGGTTGGCTCCGTGCCCGTAGTCTCCGCGATCCAGAAATAGTGGAGCTTTTGGATCGCAACATCCCGGGATGGTCTTATCGTCCGATGCTGATGGAGGTCAACGGTGCAGCGATTCGCGTCAAGGCCGGGTTGGGCATGTCGTTGGCGTTGCTTCGCGGTCTAGGTCCGAGTCGATCTCGACAGGTGCTCACTGCCGTTGCTGAGAAGCTTGCGCCCGACCCTGGAATCGGGCGTCGCTCTGTGCTTGTAGGCGCAGGCGCTCTCGGGCTGGTGGCATTGGGTATGACTGTGCGCTATTCACCGGCTATTGCCGGCGCAGGCGGCGCTGTAGTTCTGTCAGGATCTGCGCTCGCTGATGCGACCGCACGTGCTCACGCAGCTCCCGAAATAGCCGAAGCGCGGGATCTCCTGACGGCGGAACAGTATGACACTGAGCAGGAGCAGGTGGTCGCGATCTCTGATGAGGCCGGATCCACGCTCTTGATGCTCTTCTATCCGCATCGCACGAGGTCAGTATCCGACGCTGCGATAATCTCCTGTGAACTCGACGATCCGAACAGCAAGCCCATTGTCGAGAGGATTAGTGCAGATCGCAATGAGATGTTTGCTGGCGACAGACTTCAACCGGAAGCACTGACAGTCACGGCCCTCGGCGACGGTAAGATCAGGCCGCAGGGCGCGGGGCAGTACTTCACTTGTATTGCAGGTTGCGTAGGAGTAAACTGCGCAGTTAAGGCGAGTCGATGCAGATACCTTGGCCATTTAGCTGCTGTACTTGCCTGTATGGCCGCCGTCTGCGGCCCGAAGGTACGAACGTGCCACCGTGTTTGCAAGTCGAAGTGGTGACAGCTGTGACTCCTGACGGAATAGTAGGCCTCGCTCGCGCGATGCTTGATGGTGGACCCTATAGCGTTCGTGAGTTCCTCACTGGAACTCACATGGACGGTGACACTGTAATAGAGGTCTCGTCCCGCGCCGCAGCCTACGCGGATCCTCGCGCGGAACTGGTGATGAGCACTGCGACGTTCGATTTGGGTGACGACACTGTGGTTCCTCCAACGGTGAGCCTGTATGCAGATGGGCACATCTACCAGCAGGATTCGGAATCCGGGCAATGGATCGCACTCGATGTGGGTGGACTCGTGTCTACGGTTCTGCTGCCCTTGGTGATGCTCACCGGCACCACTGGTGTCATTGGCCATGGACCGCGGTATCGATGTACCGCATCACCTCGTGTGCTCACCCAGCGAGCGAAGGAGGCGCGACGACGCGCTCTCGACAAGGCGCTGAGTGCAATGAGCTACGACCTGGTCGACGATGTTGAGCTGGTCGTGGACCTCCACGAGAGTTTCATCTCTCGAGTAGAGCTGCGTGCAACGTGGATTCCTGGATCGCGAGGAGACGGAGTCATCTCAACTCGAAGCGTGATCGAGCTTGAGGGCACGCAACCTCAAGCTGTTGACATTCCCGACCCAGCGGAATTCATGGACGCGGAGATGTACTTGATGGATCAGCTTGATCCTGAGAGCTATCAACAGCGGCCCTGATGCCAAGCACTGGCCGGAAGGGGATAGCGGGCTCTTCTGACTTGAGTGTGGGTTAGAGGTTCAGGCCGCCGCCGACCAGGAGCATTCTGAGGTGATAGTTCTCGGGGCTGCGGAAGTCTCTGGCTACGCGCCGTGCGAGTTCGATCACGCCGTTGATCGCTTCGGTGCCACCGTTGTTCGCGCCGTCAGTGGTGAAGTAGCCGAGGAACGGTTCTCGCCACCGCTTGTGCGTGCGGCCCAGTCTGGCGATTTCTGGGATTGGGCAGGTTGGGAACGCGTCCAGCACCTTGATCGCGATTCGTCGACCAGCCACGGGATGGGGCTGGCGATACACCGACCGTAACTGTTGGGCACAGTGCCAGGCGACCTCGACTTCCACATGCCGCTCGTCAGCAAGGAAGGCGTTCTCGAGTCGGGCGTGCTGTCGCGGGGTGAGGTGTTCTTTACCCGCGCGCAGAAGGTTCCGGATCCGGTAGAGCGGATCGTTTTTGCGGCCGCGATGCCCGTGAATGTCTTGCTGTACCCGGCGACGAACTTCATCGACCGCGGCGGTGCCGAGTTTCACGACATGGAACGCGTCCAGCACCGCGGTCGAGTCTTCGAGTTGGTCATCGATCGCGTTCTTGTAGCCATGGAACGGATCCAGAGTCGCGACCTTGACCTGTGCCCGGAACGCTTCGCCACGATCGTGGAGCCAGGTCTTGTGCACCTTGCCTGAACGCCCCGGCGCCAAATCCAGCAGTCGGGCCCGAACCCTGCCGGTGGAATCACGGGTCAGATCGACCATGCCGGTGAACTCTTTCGGGCCTCGACCGCCGGTGCCGACCGGTCGGGTGGACACGTGATGCCAGATGTGTTCATCCACGCCCAACACGGTGACACCAGCGAACCGGGACTCGTCCTCGCTGGCGGCTTGCAGCACTGGCTTCACCGCACGCCACAACGTTTTCCACGTACACCCCAACTGGCGCGCCAGACCCTGTATCGACGCGTTCTCCGAGCGGAGTTGTTGAATCGCCCACCGAGTGGCGCGTACCGTGAGCAGTGCCCGGGCGGCTGCTACCTGCGGGTTCTGTTCCGTGAACGAGGTCACCGTGCAGTCGGGGTCAAGACAGCGCCAGCGGCGTTTGCGCCACTGCACCCGGATCGGTGCGGTGAAACAGGGCGCGTCGATCAACTCGACCGGCATCCGCCCATGCCCTTGCACCACTACCCCGCAGCCGGGACATCCCATCACCGACGGGCGGGCTGGCTCGACCACGATTCGCAGTCCGGCCTGGTGACGGTCGACCTTGACCACGTGGAGTCCGGGCAGGTCGACCAGCAGGTTGCAGTGGTGGCAGTAGTCACCTGTGGTGCGGCAGCAGACAGTAGAATCAGACATCGTCAAGGTCCTTGGAATCGATGGTTGTGGTAACCCTGATTCTCAAGGGCCTCGACGCTGCTTAGCGCACGGACACGCCCACCACGAAACCAGACCTCACCCCACACTCAAGTCAGAAGAGCCTTTAATGCACTACCGTTTCTAACTGCTGTGGCTCTAGTCTTGGCGCTTGCTGGTGCTGCATTTGCTGTTCCGGCAAATGCGAGCACGGAACGCTCGGACTCTCGCTACTGAGTCCGAAACTTTACGGATTGCTGAAAAGCTGGGTATCGGATCTGAGGTGCTGGCTGAGCAAATAGTCCAGGATCTCGGTACTAGCGCTGCTAACGAGTTGTACCAATACGTGTCTACCCATGCGATCGACGTGGACGCGAACCTCAACGAAGTTGAGAATTTGAATGGAGCGGATTTCTCAACGGCGGGATTCAAATGCGGTAAGGCTCGGACCGCTGCCTACCTATTTGGGATCTGGGGCACCGCGATCTGTGGTGCAGCTGCGGCGTCGAGTGTAGGCGCCCTCGGTGTCCCATGCACTATTCTTTTGACGATCGGCTCGAATGAACTCGATTGGAATCGCGTCTGCAAGAAGTAGGGAGTGATGTGGAGATGTCTGAGCGTAGGAATTTCGCAAAACGGTTCTTTACATCCAAGCCGGAAACAGGATGGGATTTCGTGGCGATCTGGGCATCGATAGTTGGCACTGCAGTCGTCGTCCAGCTGGTGTATCTTTTCATTAGTGACGAGCCAGGTGCTCTTGCAGCCGGGTTCATTCCGATGATTGCTGCGGCATCCGTTGTGCTTGCCATCGTGCTCGCCGTGATATTTCTTCGTCGTAGGTCAAAGAGTCGACGTTAAGAGTATCAAGTTAAAGACGGGGCTTGCGAGGCGGTTATTAACCTCGCAAGCCCCGTTCGTTACGATTCCTCTTCCGGTTTGTAACTTAGTCGGTGGCAGTTAGCGGTGCTCCATGCGCTGCTGGTCCACAGTAGCCATGTCACGCGCAGTCAGTCACGAAGGACTACTGCCTGCCCTCCTTCTGTGCGCGCTTCTTGCCGGTTGACTCAGCGGCAGCTTCCTGTGCCTCGTCGAAGACCGAGGGAGCGCCCTCACCGGCGTCGCCCTCCTCTTCACGGCCAGGCGTGTGCAGGTTGAACTTGATGATCGCCCAGCGGAACAGGAAGTAGTAGATCGCCGCGTACACCAGGCCGATGACGATGAGCAGCAGCACCTTGCCGATCCCGCCGGAGAGCTCCGCAGCCCGCCCGAGGTTGAGCAGATAGTCGATCGCACCGGCGGAGAACCCGAACCCGGATTTGATGCCGAGCGCATTCACCAGCGCCAGCGACGTGCCGGTGAGCACCGCGTGCACCGCGTAGAGCGGGAACGCGACGTAGGCGAAGGCGTACTCCAGCGGCTCGGTGATGCCGGTGACGAAAGCGGTCAGCGCCACCGAGAGCATGATGCCGCCCACGAGCTTGCGGCGCGACGGGTGCGCGGTGTGGTAGATCGCCAGCGCCGCGGCCGGCAGCGCGAACATCATGATCGGGAAGAACCCGGTCATGAACGAACCGGTCCAGTCGGCGGTCCCGTCGACACCGCTGTAGAAGCAGGTGATGTCGCCGTGCAGGGTCTCACCGGCGGAGTTCGTGCACGAGCCGAGCTGGAACCACGGCAGGTTGTTGAGCAGGTGGTGCAGGCCGAAGGGGATGAGCAGACGGTTGATGGTGCCGAAGATGAACCCGGTGGCCGGATTCGAGCCGTGCTCCATGAGGAATCCGCCCACACCCTTGTTGATGAGTGCGTCGAAGACCGGGTAGATGATCGCCATGATGACACCGGTGACCATCGCGGCCACCGCGGTGACGATCGGCACGAAGCGGCGCCCGCCGAAGAACCCGAGGTAGTCCGGCAGCTTGATCCGGTAGTAGCGCTGGTAGAGCACGGCGGCGATGATGCCGATGATGATGCCGGCGAGCACACCGTAGTTGATGACCTTCTCACCGTCCCCGCCATCGGAGCCGAAGTACGGGGCCAGGGCCTTGAAGACATTGGTGAGGACAAGGTAGCCGACCACGCCGGCCAGTGCCGTCGATCCGTCGGCCCTCTTCGCGAACCCGATCGCCACACCGACGGCGAAGATGAGCGCCAGGTTGTCGAACAGGGCGCTGCCGGCGGCAGCGAACACCTCGGCGACCGGCTGCAGCCACGACGCGTACTGCGCCAGACCGTCGGCACCGAGCATATCGGGCTGGCCGAAGCGCATGAGCAGGGCGGCAGCAGGCAGCACGGCGATCGGCAGCATGAGGGAGCGGCCGACGCGCTGCAGCTGCACGAAGCCGGGTATGCCGCGCTTCTTCTTAGTCGCGTCGGCGGTGGTGGGGGTAGACATCGCTGTCCTTCCTGATGGATGGGATGCGCGTCCTGCGGCCGGCAGGGCGCGGGGCTGAAGAGCTGTCCTCCGCTGTGGCTGCGCTCACCGGCGGTGTGCCGGCCGGCGGCCGTAGACTGGTGGACATGAGTGCCGCGGAGGCGACCGTCCCGCCATGCACACCCGAACGACAGAGGAGTCACAGATGGACAGAGCTGAGCAGATCCTCGCCGGGCTCGGCGGCGCAGACAACATTGAGGACATCGAGGCCTGCATCACGCGCCTGCGCGTCGAGATCACTGACGGCAGCCAGGTCGACGAGGCCGCACTCAAGGCCGCCGGTGCCTTCGGCGTCGTCGCGCAGGGCGAGATCGTCCAGGTCGTCGTCGGTCCCGAGGCCGACATCCTCGTCGACGACATCAAGGACCTGCTTCCCTGATCACTGTCCGTTCCCTTCTCTGAGCCGGCGCTGGAATCTCAGCGCCGGCTCATGCGTCTCCGGTGGCTGCGGCTTCGACTGCGGCGAGGGCCTCGGCGGCGGCCGGTCCGGTGGCGTGGACCTCGATCGCGTCGCCGGGATCGGCGCCGAGCGCCATCATCTCCATGACGCTGGCCCCATCGGCTGTCGCGCCGCTGCCGGCGTGCGTGATCTGGACGCTCGCGTCGAGTGCCTTGAGCGCCTTGGCGAGCACCGCGGCCGGGCGGGCGTGCAGTCCCGTCGGTGCGGTCACCTCGATCGTGCGGCGCACGTCTGTCTCTCCCGCGCCCGAGGTGGTGGGCGCCTGGGTCTCCTCCGCTCCCGAGGCGGTGGGCGGCTGGGCATCAGCCGTGCCGTCGGCAGGGGAGTCCTGGGCGGTGACGGCGGCCGTCACGACCGAGCCGCTCAGCGCTTCGGCGGCGGTCGTGCGTGCCTCGGCGAGGGTGACCTCGGCGAGTTTCGCCGCGACCCGGCCCAGCGCTGGGGCTGACATCGACAGCGAGGTGACGCCGAGGCCGGCGAGGATGACGGCCAGGTCCGGATCGGCTGCGGCCTCACCGCAGACCCCGACGGTGCGCTGCTTCCCGTCACCGGTCTGCGCATCGGCCTGTTCGGCGCCGCGGACGGTCGCGCCGATGAGGCTGAGCACGGCCGGGTGGCCAGAGGACTGCAGTCCGCCGTAATCGGGCAGCTCGCGGTCGAAGGCGAGCGTGTACTGCGTCAGGTCGTTCGTGCCGATCGAGGCGAAAGCCACCGGCGCCAGCGTCGCGGCCGCGCAGAGGGCCGCCGCCGGAGTCTCGACCATTATCCCGGCAGTCTGCAGCCCGGCTGCGGTGACGAGTTCGGCGAAGCGGGCTGCCTCGTCGGCGGTCGTGATCATCGGGGCCATGACCTTCACCTCGGCCTCGGATTCCTGGGCGGCCTGGGCGATGGCCCGCAGCTGGCGTTCGAGGACGGCCGGGGCGAAGGAGTGGGTGCGGAACCCGCGCATCCCCAGTGCCGGGTTCGGCTCACTCACCTGGGCGCCCTCGCTGCGCTGGGCTGCGGTGATGAAGGGCATCGGCTTGTCTGAACCGGCATCAAGGGTGCGGATGACAACCGGTTTGTGGGGGAAGTGGGCGAAGATCGCGGCGTACACCTCGGCCTGCTCGTCGACGCTGGGCTCATTGGCCCGGTCGAGGAAGAGGAACTCGGTGCGCAGCAGCCCGACACCCTCCGCACCGGCCTTCGCGGCTGCCTCGGCATCGGCAGCTGAGCCGATGTTGGCCAGCAGCTGCACCCGGTGACCGCAGGCCAGTTCGCCGCGGCCGGAGAACGCGGCAGCCTGCGTGCGTGCGGCCTGCCACTGCGCGGCCCGGTCCTTCTCCTCCTCACCTGGCTCGGTGCTGATGGTGCCCTCGGTTCCGTCGACGAACACCTCGGTGCCGACAGCGATCTGGGTGATGGCCGGTTCGGTGCCGACGACGGCGGGGATGCCGAGCGCGCGGGCGAGGATCGCCGAATGGGACTGCGGCCCGCCCTGCACGGTGACGAGCGCGAGGACGAGTGCGGTGTCGAGATCGGCGGTGTCGGCAGGGGAGAGGGACTCGGCGACGAGCACGAACGGCTCATCGGGAGACTCCAGGCTCCTCTCCTCGCCGCGCAGCGAGGCGATGATCCGGTCGCGGACATCGGCGACATCGGCCGCCCGCTCCCCGAGGTAGCCGCCGAGGTTCTCGAGCTTCTCGCGCAGCTGCCCGGCTGCCACCCAGGCGGCGCGCTCGGCGGTGAGGTTCTCGTCGCGGATGAGCCTGCTGGCCGATTCGGCCAGGGTAGGGTCGGAGGCCATCTGGGCGGTGGCCGAGAGGATCTCGGCAGCCTCACCCGAGGCGTTCGAGGCGGCGGTCTCCAGGGCTGCCGTCACGGCGTCGGCGGCTTCGGTGAAGCGGGTGACCTCAGCTGTGGGGTCGGATCCGGATGGCCGCGGGTCTGCCGCTGGTTCGGCGAGGCTGCGATCGACGTGGTGGACCGGCCCGAGGGCACAGCCCTCACTGGCTCCGATGCCTCGCATATGTCTGTCTCCTTCTGCTCTCGCGCCCGATTGTGCTCGCGCATCCGATGTGCGCGCCTGCTGGCTGCCCCGCTCATCCCAGCAAAGCGGAGCCCGCTGCAGCGGAAGCCGAAGCGATGGAATGAAGCTGTGACCTTTGACATAGCATAGATCAGGTGGAAAACTTCAGTCTATGCCGAATCTGATGGAGAAAAACTCCTCAAAGCGGGGGCAGGCCCAGCCACCCACCCCGGAGGCGCTGCTGGCGCGCCTGCGTTCGCTCGTGCCGACGCTGAGCCGCGGCCCGGCACAAGTCGGCCGGGCGGTGCTCGCCGACCCGCAGGCGATCGTGCCGATGACGATGCGGCAGCTGGCCGCCCACACCGAGACAAGCGACGCCTCGGTCACCCGGCTCGCCCAGGCGATCGGCTGCTCCGGCTACCGTGAGTTCCGGGCCCTGCTCGCCGCCTCGACCGCGGTGCAGACCGCAGCGGCAGGCCGGGCCGGCACCGGCCGGCTGCCCGCCGACATCGAACTCGACGACGCCCCCGCCGAGGTCGTGGCCAAGCTGCTGGCCGAAGAGCAGCAGGCGCTCGCCGACTCGGCTGCCGCCCTCGACATCGCAGCCCTGACCACCTCGGCGGAGGCGATCTGCACTGCCCGGCGTGTCGTCGTCACCGGCATCGGCGCCTCGGGCATCGTCGCCCGCGACCTGTCCGCCAAGCTCGAGCGCATCGGCATCATCAGCCAGCCGATCACCGAAGGCCACCACGCGCTCACCGCCGCTGCCGTCATGGAACCGGCCGATCTGCTCATCGTCATCAGCGCCTCCGGTGAGACCGCCGACATCCTCGAACCCCTCGACGCGGCCCGAGCTTCAGGCGTGCAGACCGTGGCGATCACCGTGCGCCCGCGCTCGCGGATCACCGCAGCCGACCACGTCCTCATCGCCGTCGCCGCCCGCGAAAGCGGGATGCGCCCGGCGGCCATGAGCTCACGGACCGGCCAGCTGTTCATCGTCGACTCACTCTTCGCCCTTGTCTACCAGCGCCGCGCCGAGCAGGCCGGCGCTGCCGTCACCACCTCCCACCAGATGCTCGCCCCGCGCCGGCGCCGAAAGGACCCCTCATGACCCACGAGACCACCCCCGCATCCCCGGCCGGCTCGACGCCGACTTCCACGACGGAGACGATCGACTCCCGGTTCGCACACATCGACACGCTTTCGACGGTCGAGCTGGCCGGAGTGATGAACAACGAAGACGCCCGCGTCGCACCATCCGTCGGCGCGCATCTGGCAGAGATCGCCCAAGCGGTCGACGGGATCACCGAGCGGATGCGCCGCGGCGGCCGGCTCATCTACGCAGGCGCCGGCACCGCCGGGCGGCTCGGCGTGCTCGATGCCTCCGAATGCCCGCCGACCTTCAGCACCGACCCGAGCCTCGTCATCGGGCTCATCGCCGGTGGCCGGGATGCGCTCATCACCGCCGTCGAAGGCGCAGAAGACGACACCGTTTTAGGCCGGGCCGACATCGCAGCCCAGGGAGTCGGGCCCGATGACGCCGTCGTCGGCATCGCCGCATCCGGTGCGACCCCGTACACGGTCGCCGCCGTCACTGCCGCCCGGGAGGCAGGCGCGTTCACCGCAGGGATCTCCTGCAACGCAGACTCCGCCCTGGGGGCTGCCGCCGAGGTGCCGATCGAGGTCGTCGTCGGCGCTGAGCTCATCGCCGGCTCCACCCGCCTCAAAGCCGGCACCGCCCAGAAGCTCGTGCTCAACATGCTCTCGACGATGACGATGATCCGCCTGGGCAAGACCTACGGCAACCTCATGGTCGACGTCGACGCCACCAACCACAAGCTCACTACCCGCGTGCACCGCATCGTCACCGAAGCCACCGGCGCCGACCACGACACCGTCACCGCCGCCGTCGAAGCAGCCGGCGGGAAGGCCAAGACCGCGATCCTCATGATCCTCGCAGGCCTAGACGCACCCGCAGCCGAAGACGCACTCGCCGCAGCCGGCGGCGTCCTGCGTGAAGCCCTCACCACCCACACCCCGACACCCCCGAAGGAGCAGTCATGACCGCATCCCCGCAGACCATCGCTCAGGAGGTGCTCGCAGCCCTCGGCGGTGTCGGCAATGTCGACTCCGTCGAGAACTGCATCACCCGCCTGCGCCTGCCCGTTCGCGACCAGGACCGCGTCGACACGGCCGGCCTCAAGGCCATCGACGGGGTCCTCGGCGTCGTCGAGGACCAGACGATGCAGGTGATCCTCGGACCCGGCCTCGTCGACGAAGTCGCCGATGAGATCGAGCGGACCCTCGCCTCGGGACCGGCAGACGATCAGGCGACCGGAACCTCGGGAACGGACACCTCGGGAACGGACACCTCGGGAACGGGCGCCGCAGCCGGAAGCACGGCCGCCAGCGCTGGCGCGGCTGCCGGAACCGCGGCAACCGAGTCTGACACGGCCGGGCGGCTGCAACAGCGCGGCTCGGAGATGAAGGCCGCGCAGAAGGAGCGCAACCGCACCCCGGTCAAGGCGTTCCTGCGCCGGGTGGCCAACATCTTCCTGCCGCTCATCCCTGCGCTCATCGCCTGCGGAATCATCGCCGGATTCAACGGCCTGCTCACCAACCTCGTGCAGAACGGCACCTGGACGTGGGCGGCCGGGCTCACCCCGATCCTCACGGCGATCGCGAGCAGCTTCATGAGCCTCATCGCTGTGTTCGTCGGCATGAACGCGGCCAAGGAGTTCGGCGGCACCCCGGTCATCGGCGGTGCGGTCGCGGCCATCATCCCCTTCGCCGGGGTCGCCGATGTGCAGATCTTCGGCACCGAGCTCGCACCCGGCCAGGGCGGGGTCATCGGCGCGCTGCTGGCCGCTGTGCTCGCCGCCTACGTCGAACGCTGGACCCGCACGTGGGCGCCGCGCTCGCTCAGCATGCTCATCGTGCCGACCTTCACCGTCCTCGTCGTCGGCGTGCTCACGCTGTTCCCGCTCATGACGGTCTCCGGCTGGATCGCCGACGGCATCGGCGTGCTCGCCAATCAGCTGCTGCAGGTCGGCGGCGGCATCGCCGGGTTCGTCCTCGCCGGCCTGTTCCTGCCGCTCGTGATGTTCGGCCTGCACCAGGCGCTCATCCCCATCCACGCCACCCTCATCGAACAGGCCGGATTCACCGTGCTGCTGCCGATCCTCGCGATGGCCGGCGGCGGGCAGGTGGGTGCGGCCGTCGCCGTGTTCCTCAAGGTCAAGGACGCCAGCATCCGCCGGACCATCAAGTCCGCGCTGCCGGCCGGTGTGCTCGGTGTCGGTGAGCCGCTCATCTACGGCGTCACCCTGCCGCTGGGCCGCCCGTTCATCACCGCCTGCGTCGGCGGTGCCTTCGGCGGAGCGTTCATCGGCCTGTTCAACCAGCTGGGCACGAGCGTCGGCTCCACTGCGATCGGCCCGAGCGGCTGGGCGCTGTTCCCGCTCACCACCGGCAACCAGGGGATCGGGCCGGCCGTGGCGATCTACGGATTCGGTCTGCTCGTGTCCTATGTGGCAGGCTTTCTGGCAACATACTTCTTCGGGTTCTCCAAGCAGAGCCTGGCAGAGCTCAACCGGCCCGAGGCTGAGCATCCCGTCACCGACTCAGAGCAGGGAGCAGCGCTATGACCACACCCATCACCGCCCCGATCGCCGGCACCGTCATCCCGCTGTCGGAGGTCCCCGATCCGGTGTTCGCTGAGGAGATCGTCGGCCTCGGTGCGGCCATCGACCCCGGTGACGCGGCGACGCTGATCGCAGTCGCCCCGGTCGCCGGGACGCTCACGAGCCTCAAGCCGCATGCCTTCGTCGTCTCCACCTCTGACGGCCGCGGCGTGCTCGTCCACCTCGGCATCGACACCGTCGAACTCTCCGGTGCCGGATTCGAACTCCATGCCGAGGCCGGCAGCATCGTCACCGCCGGGCAGAACCTCATCACCTGGGACACCGCCCCGGCACGCGAGGCCGGCAAGTCGCTCGTCGTCCCGGTCATCGTGCTCGAAGCCGAGGCCGGCGACCTCAAGGTCACCCCCGCCGTCGAGGTGGCCGCAGGCGACGGCCTCATCGAACTCGCATGAGCGAAGCCGCCGACCAGCAGGCCAGCACGCAGCCGGGTGCGGGCACGCTGCTCATCCACGATGTCCGCATCGTCGACGCCGAGACCGACATCGCCCGCGGCTGGCTGCTCGCCGATGCCAGCGGGATCCTCCGCCTCGGCGAGGGCCCCGCGCCCGAGGTGCCGGTTGGCTGCCAGCGGGTGTGCGGCGGTGGGCGGCTGCTCACCCCGGGGCTCATCGACATGCACAGCCACGGCGGAGGCGGCGGGTCGTTCAGCGGTGGGCCGGCTGAGATCGCCACGGCCCTGGCCGCCACCGCCGCCCACGGTGTGACCCGCTCGATGCTCAGCCTCGTCACGAGCTCGGCCGAGACGATTGTGTCCGAGCTTCAGGAGATCGCAGCGCTGGCAGAGGCCGACAGCGCGGCCGGTGCGGGCACCGGCGGTCCGGGCGCCGGCGAGGGTACCGCCGCCGGGAAGGTGAGCGGCGCCGGGATCCTCGGCGTGCACCTTGAAGGCCCCTTCATCAGCCCTGAGAAGGCCGGCGCCCACGATTCGGAGCTCATGCAGCACCCCACTCCGGAGCTCATCGACCGCTTCGCCGACGCCGGGGCCGGCTGGCTGCGCTGTTTCACCATCGCGCCCGAGCTGCCCGGCGCTCTCGACTCGATCTCCCATGCCGTCGAGCGCGGGATCCGCATGGCCGTCGGCCACACCACCGCCGACTACGCCACTACCCGGGAGGCCTTCGACGCCGGTGCGACGATCCTTACGCATGCCTTCAACGCGATGCCCGGCATCCACCACCGGGCACCGGGGCCCATCATCGCCGCGCTCGAGGACGAGCGGGTGTGCGTCGAGCTCATCCTCGACGGCATGCACGTCCTCGGGCCGGTCGCCGCGCAGCTGTGGCGCAGCTGCCCGGGCCGGCTGGCCCTCATCACCGATGCGATGTCCGCCGCCGGCTTCCGCGACGGCGAGTACGTGCTCGGCGCGCTGCCGGTGACGGTCACGGACGGCCTCGCGACCCTCACCGGTACCCAGACGATCGCCGGTTCGACGCTGACGCTCGACGCCGCCGTGCGCCGCGCCCTGACCCTGGGCATCGGGCTGCAGGAAGCAGTCGCAGCCGCCACCTCGGTCCCGGCAGCTGGCGTGGGAATCAGCGCACGACACGGCTCATGTGCACCGGGTCAGGCAGCTGACTTCGTACTATGGGACGACGACATGCACGTGAGCGGCGTCTGGAGAGACGCCTGCGAAATCAGGAGAGAAACAGAATGCGCATCGTGACCGGCGACGAGATCCCAGATCTCATCTCCCAGGCAGCAGACCAAGTCGAGCAGCTCGTGCGCGCCAACCCGCAGGCGGTCATCGGGATCGCCACCGGATCGAGCCCGGAGCCGCTCTACGTGGAGCTGACCAGGCGTGCGCAGGCAGGGCTCGACCTGTCCCAGCTGCGGATCACCTGCCTCGATGAGTACATCGGGCTGCCGGCCGAACACGTCCAGAGCTACCGGCACTACATCACCGAGCAGATCCTCACGCCCTGGAACATCGACCCGGCCCACGCGGTGCTGCCCGAAGGCGACGCCGCCGACCCGGATGCCGCCGCTGCCGCCTTTGAGGAGGGCATCGGGGGACTCGGCGGGATCGACCTGCAGATCCTGGGCATCGGGCCCAATGGCCACATCGCCTTCAACGAGCCCGGCTCGCCCTTTGACTCCCGCACCCGCGTCGTCGACCTGACCGCCGACACCCGCGAGGCGAACTCCCGGTTCTTCGACTCCATCGACGAGGTGCCGCGCCAGGCGCTCACCCAGGGGATCGGCACGATCCTCGAATCGCGCTCTGCCATCATGCTCGCCTTCGGCGAGGCCAAAGCCGAGGCGGTCGCGGCGATGATCGATGGTCCCGTTGACGAGAACGTGCCCGCCAGCGCCCTGCAGCGGCACCCCGCGCTCGAGGTGTTCCTCGACGCGGCAGCTGCCTCCCGCCTCGGGAACGGTGGACTGCGGCCCAGCTGAACTGAGGCGGCCGAGAGGAGACGATGCACATGCAGCTGACCTGTCAGGCGATTCTGTTCGACATCGACGGCACCCTGGTCGACTCGACTTCGGCGATCGAGCGGATCTGGCGCACCTGGGCCGATGAGTACGGCCTCCGCGCCGACGAGATCCTCGCCACGAGTCACGGCCGGCGCAGCGAAGAGGTGCTGCGCGAGCACCTGCCGGCCGGGCAGATCCCGGCTGCGCACGCCCGCCTGTTAGAGATCGAACGCAGCGCTGCCGGCGAGACCCGCGCGCTGCCCGGCACCTGCGAGCTGCTCGGCCAGCTGCTGGACGGGACCTGGGCGACTGTGACCTCGGGGAAGCGGGCGGTGATGGAGTCCCGGCTGCATGTCGCCGGCCTGCCCGTTCCCGAGGTGTTCGTCGCCGCCGACGACGTGACCGTCGGCAAGCCCGACCCCGAGGGGTACCTCGCCGCGGCTCGTGCGCTCGGTGTCGACCCGCGTGCGTGTCTCGTGATCGAAGACGCCCCGGCCGGGGTCCGCGCGGGTCTGGCCGCCGGCGCCCACGTGCTGGCCGTCGGAACCTCGCACCCGCTCAGCGCACTCGGCGAAGCGCATGCCTGTGTTCCGGACCTCACGGCGTGCTCCATGACCGTCGGTGACGCCGGGATCACGGTCGAGATTCGCAGCTGAGCTGGGTCGGCTGAGCCAGGTCGGCTGAGCCGCCGAACTCAGGTGCGCGGGCGCAGTCAGGCGTTGGGCAGGCGCGGGGCCGGCAGCGCCTCAGGTGTGCCTGCCGGGAACGGCCCGAAATCCATCTCCGCAGCCTCGGCCGGCATGACGAACTCCGCCTCGACGTCCTCAGCGGAGCCGTTGCCGCCCTCAGCTGCGCGGCCGATCTCCGCCTGCCAGGCCTTGCGGAAGGCGACGATCTCGTCGTGGCTGCGGGCGACGAAGTTCCACCACATGACGATCTGCTCCTCCAGCGGTGCGCCGCCGATGAGCACGGCGCGGACGTCCTCGTTCCCGGTAGCAGCGATGCTCAGGGTGCGGCATCCCGGTGCCACATAGGTCAGCTCGCGGGCAGCGACTGCGGTGCCGCCCGCCTCGGGCGAGGTGGTGGTGCCCACGCGTGCCTGACCGGAGTCGACGAGCACGCCCAGCTCATAGTCGTCCGGCACGTCGAGAGTCACCTGCTGACCCGTCTCCACCTGCACCTGCGCGGCCAGCACCGACACACAGGTGTCAACCGGTGAACGCATGCCGGCGCACGCTCCCAGGTAGGTCCACACCCGACCGCCGGGCACCGTCTGGCTGTCAGCGACGTGATGCTGTGAGCCCGGCTGACCGAAGCGCAGCGCATCCGGCAGCGCATACCACAGCTGCACGCCGTGCAGCACGCGCGAGGCCGGCTGCGAGAACTCCGAATGGGAGACCCCAGAACCGGCGATCATGAGGTTGACCTCGGCCGGCTTGATGGTGTTGGAGAAGCCCGTGGAATCGATGTGGTCGATCTTCCCGGCGAAGAGGAGGGTGACGGTCGCCAGCCCGGTGTGCGGTTGGCGCGGCACCTCCATCCCGCGGTGGCGGTGACATTATCGGGATCGAAGTGATCGACAAAGCACCACGGCCCGATGATGGAGCGTCGGCGCTACGGGAGCGTGCGATGGACGGTCATCGCGCGCGGGCCGCCCAACGGCACCTCGCGGGCGGTGAGGATCTCAACCGCAGCCATCGCCTCGGCGGCGGTGCAGACCTGTTCTGACGGGTGGCGTTCTGTGTTGCTCATGCTGGTCCTCTCGTGGGCATCAGTCTAGGAGACGACTGCGGCCCCGGAACAGAGGTGTTCCGGGGCCGCAGGGCACGATGTGCGGGGCTCGGCCGGTGGGGCTTGGCCCCGTTGTGGGCAGGTGCGCGGCTCGGTCCGCGGAGGGCCGGCCGGATCAGTCGGCGGCGAGGACGAACGCTGCGTCGACGGTGATGGTGACGGTGTCGCTCACGAGCACACCGCCGGTCTCCAGGGCAGCGTTCCAGGTGATGCCGAACTCCTTGCGGGAGATCTTGGTGGTGGCTTCGAAGCCTGCGCGGGTGGCGCCGAACGGATCGACAGCCGCGCCGCCGAACTCGACATCGAAGGTCACCGGGCGCGTGGTGCCCTTGATCGTCAGGTCGCCGGTGAGCTTGAAATCCGCGCCATCGCCTTCGATGCCGGTGGCGACGAAGCTGAGGTTCGGGTGGTTCTCCGAGTCGAAGAAGTCAGGGCCGACGACGTGGGCGTCGCGGGTGGCATCGCCGGAGTCGAAGGAAGCGGCCTTGGCGCTGGCCTCGACGCGGGAATCGGCGAAGGTCTCGGCTGCGGTCAGACGGCCTTCGACGTCGGTGAACACGCCGCGGACCTTGCTGATGCCGGCGTGGCGGACGGTGAAGCCGACGCGGCTGTGGGCGTTGTCGAGGTTCCAGGTTCCGGGGGTCAGGGTGGTCATGATGCTCCTTTGATGGGATCGGAAACTCTCGGCGGCACGGGGTTGCCGGCGGTGGCTGGTTGCCGGCGGCGCAGGAACTCTGTGCCGCAGACTTTCGGTGCCGCAGGAACTGCCGGTGAGAACCCGGCGCCGACCGAACACACTCCTACGGTAGGCCCAATGTAGTTTAACATTCAACTAAATCTCATGTGTGATGTGTCACATGTGGTCTGTTGGTGTCTCGGATACGCTGAGGCGGTCGCACGCCATCGCGCATCGCTCCTGAGCCGAGTGGGGTGAAGGTGGTGCGGAACAGACCTGAGACGAGGGGAGGAGCCGCGATGGGGAGCCGGATGCACACGCTGCAGCTGCTCCTTGCGGTCTTCATCGGCACGGCCGTCGGCAGTCTCGCCCGCTGGGGTATCGGCGAGTGGATTCCCGCCGGCGACGGCAGGGTGGCCGTGCTGATCGTGAATCTGCTCGGCAGCTTCCTCCTAGGGCTGCTGCTGGAATCGCTGCAGCTGCGTCAGGGGTATGCGGCGGACCGGCGGCTGCAGCTGCTGCAGCGCGGCCTCGGGACTGGGGTGCTCGGCGGGTTCACCACCTACAGTGCCTTCACCGTCGATGCCGTGGCCCCGCTCATCGCCGGAGCGGCTGAGGGGATGGGTGCTTCTGCGTCGGGAGCCTCCGGGGTCGGCGGCGTCCTCGGAAGGGCCGCCGGGGCGCTCGGCTGGGGCCTCGGCAGTGTGCTGGCCACCCTCATCGGCGGCGTGCTCGCCGCCGCATTCGGCATTGCAAGTGCCCGCCGCCTCGGGCCCGGGGAACCCGTGCGGGACGATAGCTGGCAGGGTGAGGGGACGCAGGGTGCGCCGGGCGATGGTACGCAGGCTGCGCAGGGCGAGGAGGCGCAGGGTGCGCCGGGCGCGTCTGAGTGGGGGAGGCGGGATGCGCAAGGCGAGACTGAGCGGGCGAGGCGGGAGCTGTGACCGCGCTGCTGTTCGCGCTCGCCGCCGGCTGCGGGGGAGTGCTCCGCTACGCGCTCGACCTCGCCCTCACTCGGCTGCGGCTGGCCCGCGTGTCCTTGGCCACCGCCGTCATCAACACCTCGGGCTCGTTCCTCCTCGGTCTGCTCACCGGGCTCGCCTTCGCCGCCGCCGAGGCGTCCCGCCCCGACTGGCTGCTCGTCGCCGGCACGGGCTTCCTTGGTGGGTACACGACCCTGAGCACGGCCAGCGTCGAGACCGCGCGGCTGCTGCGCGCCGGTCGTGTGCGCGCCGGGATCGTCTACGGCTGCGGGATGCTGCTGGCGGCGGCGCTCGGAGTGCTCCTCGGCCTCATCGGTGGCCAGGGCATGCGCTGAGTCCCAGTGTGGCGCGGCCGCGCGCGTTGCTGGGTGGGGCGGTGCCGGGACTGGTGTCCCGCCTCGGGAGGGGAGCGGCGTTGGGACTGGCGGCTCGCCTCGGGAGGGGAGCGGCGCTGGGACTGGTGGCCCGCCTCGAGAGGGGAAGGCGTCTCGGCGGCGGGAGGGGTCTCGATAGACTGAAGGCGCCGACACACCCCACTCGAAAGGCGGCTCGCACATCATGGCAGGACTGCTCGAAGGACGCACAGCACTCGTCACCGGAGGCACGCTGGGCATCGGTCGCGGCATCGCCGACACCCTCGCAGAACACGGCGCCACCGTCGCCGTCACCGGCGTGACCGAAGACGAAGTCAACACCGCTCGCGAGGAGGGTCTCAGTGCCTACCTCCTCGACGTCCGCTCCCGCGACAACTGCGAAGAGGTCATCGCAGCCGTCGTCGCCGACCTCGGCGGACTCGATCTGCTCTCCTCCAACGCCGGCGTCTACCCGCAGGCGCGCATCGACGAGATGACCGATGAGGATATCGAGTCGATCTTCGCGATCAACACCTTCGGCACCATCCACATCGTGCAGGCTGCGCTGCCGGCGCTGCGCAAGTCGAAGGCCGGCCGCGTCGTCGTCACCTCCTCGATCACTGGCAACTACACCGGCTTTCCGGCCTGGTCGCACTACGGTGCGACGAAGGCCGCGCAGATGGGCTTTGTCCGCTCAGCGGCGATCGAGCTGGCCAAGGACGGTATCACCGTCAATGCCGTGCTGCCCGGCAACGTTATGACCCCGGGGCTCAAGGATATGGGCGAGGGCTACCTCAAGCAGATGGCCGCCGCCGTGCCGCTCGGCTACCTCGGCGACCCCGCCGATATCGGCCACACCGTCGCCTTCCTCGGCTCCGATGGCGCCCGCTACATCACCGGCCAGGGCATCGTCGTCGACGGTGGCCAGATCCTCCCCGAAAGCCCCGAGGCGCTCGCCGAGGCGTGAGGCGCTGGGCCGGGGGTGGCTGGGTTCCCCTGGGGTGGCCGTGGCTGGGTTCCCCTGAGGTAGCAGCTGGCTTCCCCTGATTGCGTTCGCGCTCTGATCGTGACCGCCTCCTGTTCGTGACCGGCCTCGTCGTTTCGACGGGGCCGGTTGCGTTTATTTAGCCTTGATCCACCGATCTGCTTGATGTCCGGGGGTTCACTCGGATTCGAGCGCGGACGCGATGAGTGGGCAGGAGGTAGTGTCCCGGCCTTTCACCGGTCTCTTCC